>USPF01000019.1 GCA_900556555.1 uncultured Blautia sp. | reverse complement strand
AAATTTTGAAAAAGTATGTTATGCTAATAACGCATCAGTACGGATTTTGAAAATTTCGAGATTTTAACTCAGGTCAATTCAGACAAAATATTTCCAAATAACTAATAATTGAAGAAAAGGTATAGGTCGGAAAGGAATATAGAATGAGAGAAAAATATGAGTCCCTGTCACTTGGAGCATTAAAGGAAGTGGCAAAAGCCAGAGGCTTAAAAGGAATTTCCACATTGAAAAAAAGTGAGCTGGTAGAGCGTATGGTAGAAGAAGACCAGAAAGAGAAAAGTATGGAAAATAAAACAGTTGAAACAAAGAGCGCAGAAAACCAAACGGAAGAAGCAAAAAGCTCCAGAGCGCCGATGGAGCAGTCTGAATTAGACAGCGGTATTACGGCAAAAGGAATTTTAGAGGTATTGCCTGACGGTTACGGATTTATCCGAAGCGATAATTATCTGCCGGGAGAAAATGACGTGTATGTGTCACCGTCTCAAATTCGCCGTTTTAATTTGAAAACAGGAGATATTTTAAAAGGAAATACAAGAGTAAAAAGTCAGAATGAGAAATTTTCAGCGCTTTTATATGTTACGCATATCAACGATATCAAAGCTAATGAAATACATCGTTTGAACTTTGAAGATATGACACCGATTTTCCCAAACGAGCGTCTGCATTTGGAACGTCCGGGCGGAAGCATGGCTATGCGCATTACGGATTTGGTGAGTCCTATCGGAAAAGGACAGAGGGGAATGATTGTATCTCCTCCAAAAGCAGGTAAGACAACACTTTTAAAGGATGCGGCGAAGTCCATTTTAAAGAATAATCCGGAAATGCACCTGATTATCCTGTTAATCGATGAACGTCCGGAGGAAGTTACCGATATCAAAGAGGCAATTAAGGGCAAAAATGTAGAAATTATTTATTCTACATTTGATGAGCTTCCGGAGCACCATAAACGTGTGTCTGAGATGACCATTGAAAGGGCAAAACGTCTGGTAGAACATAAAAAAGATGTTACGATTTTCATAGACAGTATTACCAGACTGGCAAGAGCCTACAACCTGACAGTGCCGCCAAGTGGACGTACCTTGTCCGGTGGTCTTGATCCGGCAGCACTTCACATGCCAAAGAGATTTTTCGGTGCGGCAAGAAATATGAGAGAGGGCGGAAGCCTTACTATTTTGGCAACAGCGCTTGTAGATACAGGCAGCAAGATGGATGATGTGGTATACGAAGAATTTAAAGGAACGGGCAACATGGAACTGGTTCTTGACAGAAAGCTTCAGGAAAAGAGAGTTTTTCCGGCTATTGATATTGCCAAATCAGGGACAAGGCGTGAAGACCTGCTTTTAACTGCTGAGGAACAGGAAGCAGTGGACATTATGCGTAAGGCATTAAACGGTATGAAGAGTGATGAAGCCACAGAAAATATCTTAAATATGTTCGCAAGAACAAAAGATAACGCAGAATTTGTTCAGACAATCAAAAAACAGCGAATTCTTTCATAAAGAATAGAGGATTTCGGGAATAACACTTGCAATTATTATGAGAATATGATATACTGCAAAAGCTGTTTGAATTTGAAAACGCAATAAAACAATATAAATAATCAAAATATAATAGAAGAGGTGAAAATCATGAAAGAAGGAATCCATCCAAATTATCAGGAATGTACAGTAACATGCAACTGTGGAAATACATTTAAAACAGGTTCTACAAAGTCTGAGCTCCGCGTAGAAGTTTGCTCTAAATGTCATCCTTTCTATACAGGACAGCAGAAAGCTGCACAGGCTCGTGGACGTATTGATAAGTTCAATAAGAAATACGGCATGAAATAATAATGAGGTAGAAAGAGGTTGAGGTTTTAAGACTTCAACCTCTTGTTGCGTTTAGCGGAAAATTCGGGAGGAAACATGAAGTCATCTAATATAGGCGGACAGGCTGTGATGGAAGGCATTATGATGCGTCATGGTGATGTGTATTCTGTTGCGGTCAGAAAGCCGGATAAAGAGATAGAAATTAAAATCGAAGACTATAAAAGTGTGATGAAATGCAAGGCATTGCTGAAGCTTCCTATTCTAAGAGGGGTATTTAACTTTATCGATTCTTTGGTAGTAGGAACGAAATGCCTGATGTATTCTGCGACTTTTTTTGAAGAAGAGGAAGAGTTTGAGAAGAGAAAAACACTGACCGGAGAGGCAAAAGAGCGCGAGGATGCCAAAAAAGAAAAACAGGATAAAATTCTTATGACAGGGACGGTTATTTTTTCTGTGCTTTTTTCAGTGGGATTGTTTATGGTGCTTCCTTATCTGCTGGCCAGCCTGCTTCACAAGGTGGGAGCTACAGAAACAATTGTGACCATTGCGGAGGCTGGAGTGAGGATTTGCCTTTTCCTGGCGTATATGCTTTTGATATCCAGGATGGAAGATATCCAGAGAGTGTTTATGTATCATGGAGCAGAACATAAGTGTATTAATTGTGTGGAACGTGGTATGCCGTTGACGGTGGAGAATGTGATGAAAAGTTCCAGATTCCATAAACGGTGCGGAACCAGTTTTCTGTTTTTTGTTATTATCATCAGCATTATATTTTTCCTGGGATTTTTTGCCATAGTGCCTATTAAGACTCTGTGGCTTAGAGTGACGGTCCGGGTTCTGCTGGTTCCTGTTATTGCAGGTATTTCTTATGAAGTCATAAGACTGGCAGGAAACAGTGATAGTTGTGCAGTGACCTGGCTTTCAAAACCGGGACTGGCCTTGCAGAAACTGACAACAAAAGAACCTACACCGGATATGGCGGAAGTTGCTATTGCTGCGGTGGAAGCGGTGTTTGACTGGAAAGCGTATTTGCAGGAAAATTTCCCGGAAGTTCCGGTAGACGGAGAACCCTGATGATGGAAAAAGAGAGAAGCTATAAAAAACTTCTGGAGTACGGAAAAGCCTGTCTGCAGGAGTCAGAAATTGAAGAGTATGCTCTGGATGCATGGCTGCTTCTGGAATATGTTTTTCAGATATCGAGAACCTGGTATTTTGTCCATGAAGATGAGATGGCAGACACGGAAAAAGCAGAACAGTATGTGGAATACATTGGTCTGAGAAGCAGGCATGTACCTTTACAGCAGCTCACAGGAGAAGCGTATTTTTACGGAATGCGATTTTATGTCAATGAAAATGTGCTGATTCCCCGCCAGGATACAGAGGTTCT
Source organism: uncultured Blautia sp. (assembly GCA_900556555.1). GTDB lineage: Bacteria > Bacillota > Clostridia > Lachnospirales > Lachnospiraceae > Blautia. Next base: position 32,487 of record USPF01000019.1, on the reverse strand, counting down.
GGTAGAAGAAGTCCTGAAACTAAGCCGTACGGTTTTTTCAGAAGAGAGAAGAAAAGCTCTGGACATTCTGGATGTGTGTACCGGAAGCGGATGTATTTTATTAAGTCTGCTTTCAAACCTGGAAAATGCCACAGGGACAGGTGTGGATTTGTCGGAAAAAGCCCTGAAAGTGGCGGAAACAAATGGGAAAAATTTAGGAATTCCTGCCAGGTGGGTACACAGCAATTTATTTGACAAGGTACAGGGAATCTATGATATGATTATTTCAAATCCCCCGTATATTAAAACATCAGTGATTGAAGAATTGATGGATGAGGTGAAGTTCCATGAGCCTAAAATGGCTTTAGACGGAAAGGAAGACGGCTTGTATTTTTACCGGGAGATTATCAGAGAGGCAGAACAGTATCTAAAGGAAGGTGGTATTCTTGCCTTTGAGATTGGATATGACCAGGGAGAAGCTGTAAGCCAGCTTATGGAAAAACAGGGATACAGCCAGGTGCAGGTGATTCAGGATCTGGCAGGGCTTGACCGGTGTGTAACAGGAATTAGAAAGTAGGAGGAAAAACAATGTTTGATAAGTTAGAGGACATTTTAGTACGCCTTGAAGAAATTTTAAACGAATTAAATGAACCAACAGTGGCAAATGATACATCAAGATTCCAGAAATTAATGAAGGAACAGAGCGAACTTCAGCCCATTGCAGATGCATATAATGAATATAAATCCTGCAAAGAGACAGTGGAAGACAGCCTGATGATGCTGGATGAAGAATCTGATGAAGAAATGCGTGAAATGCTGAAGGAAGAGCTGTCAGAAGCGAAAAAAAGAATTGAAGAACTGGAAAAGGAATTAAAAATCCTTCTTCTTCCAAAAGACCCTAATGATGAAAAGAATGTTATTGTGGAAATTCGTGCTGGTGCAGGCGGTGACGAAGCAGCCTTGTTTGCAGCAGAAATCTACAGAATGTATGTAAAATATGCAGAATCCCAGAATTGGAGATGTGAGATGCTCAGTCTCAATGAGAATGGAATCGGAGGTTTTAAGGAAGTAACCTTTATGATCAACGGACAGGGTGCATATTCCAAACTGAAATACGAAAGCGGTGTTCACCGTGTACAGCGTGTTCCTGAGACAGAAAGCGGCGGCAGAATCCATACTTCTACGATTACAGTAGCAATTATGCCGGAAGCAGAAGAGATTGACTTCCAGTTAGACTTAAATGATTGTAAGTTTGATGTCTTCAGGGCATCTGGAAATGGTGGACAGTGTGTCAATACTACAGACTCTGCAGTGCGTCTGACCCATATTCCTACAGGAATCGTAATCTCCTGTCAGGATGAAAAATCTCAGTTGAAAAACAAGGATAAGGCGTTAAAAGTTCTGCGTTCCCGTCTGTATGATATGGAATTACAGAAGCGTCATGACGCAGAAGCAGAGGCAAGAAGAAGCCAGGTTGGAACAGGAGACCGTTCTGAGAAAATCAGAACCTACAACTTCCCACAGGGGCGTGTCACTGACCATAGGATTAAACTGACACTTCACCGTCTGGATAGTATCTTAAACGGAGATTTACAGGAGATTATCGATAACCTGGTGTCCGCAGACCAAATGGCAAAATTGGCAAATCAGGGAATGGATTCATAATCAGGTAACTCATAAATTTATTTTATATAAGCAGTAACAAGGAGAAATATCATGAAAAAAACAGCATTAGTAATCATGGCTGCCGGTATTGGAAGCCGCTTTGGAAAAGGAATCAAGCAGTTGGCAAAAGTAGGCCCAAGTGGAGAGATCATTATGGATTATTCCATCCATGATGCGTTAGAGGCAGGATTTAATAAGGTTGTTTTTATTATCAGAAAAGATATTGAAGAAGAATTCAGAGAAATCATCGGAAACAGAATTGAAAAAATTACAGAAGTGGAATATGTATTCCAGGATTTAAAGGATCTTCCGGAAGGCTTTACCTGCCCGGCAGACCGTACGAAGCCGTGGGGAACCGGCCAGGCGGTTCTGGCTGCAAAAAAGGCTATTGCAGAGCCGTTTGTTGTGATTAATGCAGATGATTATTATGGAAAAGAAGCTTTTGTAAAAATCCATGATTATCTTGTAGCAGACAAGGCAGCAGGAGAAAAGATGGATATCTGTATGGCTGGATTTATTCTGGAAAATACATTAAGTGATAACGGTGGCGTAACAAGAGGTGTTTGTTCCCTGGATGACAATAGAAATCTGGTGGGCATTGAGGAGACTTATAACATCCAGAAAACACCGGAAGGCCCGGCAGCGGTAGATGAGGAAACTGGAGAGAAGAAAGCTTTAGATTCCCAGACCCTGGTATCTATGAATATGTGGGGGCTGACTCCTGAATTCCTGGAAGCATTAGAACAGGGATTTAAAGAATTTCTTGCTAATGTAAAACCGGGAGAAATCAAGAAGGAATATCTCCTTCCGGCAGTGGTAGACCAGCTTATTAAAGAAAACAGAGCAGAAGTAGCTGTTCTGAAGACACATGATACATGGTTTGGTGTGACTTACCAGGAAGACAAAGAAAAAGTTATGGAATCTTTCCGTGACCTGGTGAAAAAAGGTGTATATAAGGAGCAGCTCTTTTCATAAATTAGTGACAAATTTCTCAAAGTGTGTTATTGTGTTAAAGGCACTAATAAGACAAAAAAAGAGAATGATTGTGTAAAAGGAGCTAATTATGGGTAAATATTTTGGAACAGACGGTTTTCGTGGCGAAGCAAACGTGGATTTGACAGTAGAGCATGCGTTCAAAGTAGGCAGATTCCTGGGATGGTATTTTGGGAAAGAACATAAGGCAAGAATCGTTATCGGAAAGGATACCAGACGAAGCAGCTATATGTTTGAGTATTCTTTGGTTGCCGGCCTTACCGCTTCCGGTGCAGATGTATTTTTGCTTCACGTTACTACAACACCAAGTGTTTCTTATGTAGTGCGTACAGAAGACTTTGACTGTGGAATTATGATTTCAGCCAGTCACAATCCTTTCTATGACAATGGAATCAAAATTATAAATGGAAATGGCCAGAAACTGGAAGCATCTGTAGAGGAACAGATAGAAGCATACATTGATGGTGAGATAGAAGAACTGCCTTTGGCAAAGAAAGAAGAAATCGGACGTACTGTAGATTTCTCAGCAGGAAGAAACCGTTATATCGGATATCTGATTTCTATTCCTACCAGAGCATTTAAAAACATGAGAGTAGGACTGGACTGCTCCAACGGAAGTGCATCTGCCATTGCGAAAAGCGTATTTGATGCACTGGGGGCAAAAACTTATGTGATTCACAATGAGCCAAATGGTGTAAATATCAATACCAACTGTGGTTCCACACACATTGAAGAGCTGAAACAATTTGTAAAAGAGAATCAGCTGGATGTGGGATTTGCCTATGATGGTGATGCAGACCGCTGTATTGCTGTGGATGACCAGGGAGAAGAGGTAAATGGAGACCTGATCATGTATGTGTGCGGCAAGTACATGAAAGAATGCGGTAAATTGAACAACAATACCATTGTGACAACGATTATGTCTAACCTGGGCTTGTATAAGGCCTGTGACAGGGAAGGGATTTCCTATGAAAAAACAGCAGTTGGTGATAAGTATGTGTGCGAAAATATGATGGCAAACGGCCATTCTATTGGCGGTGAGCAGTCCGGTCACATTATTTTTGCAAAACATGCTACCACAGGAGACGGCATTCTTACTTCTTTGAAGCTGATGGAAGTTATCATTGAGAAAAAACTTCCGCTCAGCACCCTGACAAAAGAAGTTACTATTTATCCTCAGGTTCTTAAAAATGTGAAGGTTAAGGATAAAAAGGAAGCAAGAGAGAATCCAAAGGTAGTAGAAGTTGTCAAAAAAGTAGAAGAAGCCCTTGGCGATGATGGAAGAATCCTGGTTCGTGAAAGCGGAACAGAGCCGTTGATCCGTGTTATGGTAGAGGCTGCTACGAATGAAATTTGTGAAGATTATGTAAACCAAGTGATTGAAGTGATCAAATCAGAAAATCTGATAGCATAAATATTGTTACAGAAAGACAAGAGGGTGAACAGGTGAAGAAAAGGGTACTTTTAGCCGTAGCCGCAGCTCTTTGCCTGCTGGCCGGCTGTAAAAAAAGTGAACCTGCAGAGTATGAAAAAGGTATGGAAAATCTGGAAAAGCAGAAATATGAACAGGCAGTCCAGAATTTTGAAGATGCCATACAAAAAGGGGAAGAATCAATTCTGTCCTGGAGAGGAATCGGGCTTGCCAGGACAGGACAGGGAAATTATGAAAAGGCGGAAGAAGCCTATTCTACAGCCCTGGGTATCACAGAGAAAAAAGAGAAAGCATTACAAAGAGATTTATATTTGTATCTGGCGGATGCACAGTATCATCAAGAGGATTATCAGGGCTGTATCGAGACCTGCAGCCAGCTTCTGGAATCAGATGAGCATGAGGATGGATACTTTCTCAGGGGAAGCTGTTACCTGAGGAGAAATGAATATAAAAAGGCGGAGAATGATTTCAAAAAGGTTATCTCCCACAATGCAGGTTATCAGGATTATCTGGATATTTACAGAATCTACCAGGAATGCGGCTTATCGGCAGATGGAGAAGAATATCTGGAATCAGCTTTGGATTTAAAGGGAAATTCAGCCAAAGACCATTATCAGAGAGGGCGGATTTATTATTATCTTTCTGAGTATAAGGATGCAGAAAAATCTCTGAAGACTGCTTTAAAAAAAGGTTATGAGCAAGCAGCCTTATATCTGGGAAAGGTATATGCAGAAGAACAGGATTATGAACAGGCAGTTTCTATGTATAAGAAATGCCTGGAAACAGAGAATATGAAGGCAGAGGCCTATAATGGCCTGGCATGTTGTGCAGCGGCACAGGGAGATTATACAAAGGCATTGTCTTATATCGAAAAGGGATTGAAAACGAAAGATTTAGAAATGAAACAGGTGCTTTTGTTTAATCAAATCGTGTTTTTTGAGGAATCTATGGATTTTGTTTCTGCAAAGGAGAAAGTCAGCGAATATCTGGAGCGATATCCACAAGATAAAGATGCACTGCGGGAATATTATTTTTTACAGACGAGATAAAAAACCGGGAACTGTTGATGGAGAAAAACAGTTCCCGGTTTTTATATTATAAAATTTTTGAAAAAATGAATAGGGCTTGCCTTAATCATAAGAAGGAAGTATCATAAAATAAGCAAGCAGAATAGGAGAACTATATGGAGTTATATGAGTTAAAAGAAGAACAGGAACGTGTGATTCTGGTAGGGGTGCAGACAAGAGAAGGAGACGATACCCAGGATTCTTTGGATGAGCTGAAGGATCTGGTGAAAACAGCGGGAGCCGAAACCGTGGGAATGATGATTCAGAGCAGGGAAGCTATCCACCCGGGATATTATGTGGGAACCGGAAAGCTGGAAGAAATCCGTATGATGGCAGCAGCTTATGATGCAACAGGTATTGTCTGTGATGATGAACTGACTCCGTCTCAGATGAATAACCTGGAGAGAGAATTGGAACTAAAGATCATGGACAGAACCATGGTGATACTGGATATTTTTGCATCAAGGGCACGTACCAGTGAAGGAAAAATTCAGGTGGAGCTGGCACAGCTTAGATACCGTGCATCAAGGCTTACAGGACTTGGTACATCCATGTCAAGACTTGGGGGAGGTATCGGTACCAGAGGTCCGGGTGAGAAAAAACTGGAGATGGACAGACGTTTGATTAAGGTGCGGATTTCTCAATTAAAAAGGGATTTAGAGCAGGTAAAACGTCACAGAGAATTGCTGAGAGAAGGAAGAAGCAGAGAAAATATTATGACAGCAGCCATTGTAGGATATACCAATGCGGGAAAATCTACATTGCTGAACACCCTGACCAATGCGGATGTATTGGAAGAAGATAAATTATTTGCCACCCTGGATCCCACAACAAGAGTTCTGGAGCTTCCGGGAAAACAGAGGCTTTATCTCACAGATACCGTAGGATTTATCAGAAAATTACCTCACCATTTAATCGAGGCATTTAAAAGTACCCTGGAGGAAGCAAAGTATGCAGATTTCATCATTCATGTGGTGGATGCTTCCAATCCTCAGAGAGATGAACAGATGTATGTGGTGTACGAAACATTGAAGGAACTTGGGGTGCAGGATAAGAAAATTGTTACCCTGTTTAACAAGCAGGATAGGGTGGAAGAGCCGGAAATTTTGCGTGATTTCAGGGCAGATTATGTGCTGAAAACAGCCGTAAAAACAGGACAGGGACTGGAAGAATTGAAGGAAGTTCTGGAGAAAGTGATTACAGAAGACCAGATATATCTGGAGAGAGTGCTTGGGTATCAGGAAGCAGGGCAGATTCAGATAATCCGGAAATACGGGCAGTTACTCTCAGAAGAATATACCCCAGAGGGCATTGAGATTAAGGCAAGAGTTCCAAGAAATATTTATGGAAAAATTGGTGGAAAATAAACAAATATATAAAAAGAGAGGGATAACCATTGCGGCTGTCCCTCTCTTTTTATGGGGTATATAAACAAAATTAATTCTGTTTTTTCTCTGTCTCAGCCATCATCATAGCGCGGACTTTTAATGGAAGTCCGAATAAGGTGATGAATCCGTCTGCGTCATGGTGGTCATACAAATCTCCTGTTGTGAAAGATGCCAGAGATTCATTATACAGGCTGTATGGAGATGTGGTTCCGGCTTTGATGATGTTTCCTTTGTAAAGCTTGAACTTCACTTCACCAGTTACATACTTCTGAGTGGACTCTACAAATGCCTGAAGCGCCTCACGAAGCGGTGTGAACCATTTTCCTTCATATACAACCTGAGCAAACTGGCTGCCTAATTTTTTCTTCATTTCCATGGTTTCGCGGTCTAAAACAAGCTCTTCTAACTGTGCATGTGCTTCCATCAGGATAGTTCCGCCTGGTGTTTCATATACACCACGGGATTTCATGCCAACGACACGGTTTTCAACAATATCGATAATACCGATTCCGTTTTCGCCACCCAGACGGTTCAGTTCTGTGATGATTTCAGAAACTTTCATTGCTTTTCCGTTTAAAGTTTTCGGTACACCGGCTTCGAAAGTCATAGTAACCTCTGTTTCTACATCTGGTGCTTTCTGAGGCGGAACACTTAAAACAAGAACCTGGTCATAGTTCGGTGCTTCGGCAGGGTTTTCCAGTTCCAGTCCTTCATGGCTGATATGCCATAAGTTCCGGTCGCGGCTGTAGCTATGGCTTGCATCAAAAGGAAGATGGATGCCATGAGCTTCGCAGAATGCGATTTCATCTTCACGGGACTGCATGGTCCAGATATCAGTCATACGCCATGGTGCAATGATTTTAATATCAGGTGCCAGAGCTTTAATTCCCAGTTCGAAACGGATCTGGTCATTTCCTTTTCCAGTTGCACCGTGACAGATGGCAACTGCGTTTTCTTTTCTTGCAATTTCAACAAGACGTTTGGCAATTACCGGGCGGGCCATGGAAGTTCCCAGAAGATATTTGTTCTCATATACGGCACCTGCCTGTACACATGGAGTAATGTACTCATCGCAGAATTCGTCTACAACATCTTCGATATACAGTTTTGCAGCACCTGATAATGCAGCACGTTCTGCCAGTCCGTCTAATTCAGCACCCTGTCCGCAGTTGATGCAGCAGCAGATGACATCATAATCAAAATTTTCTTTTAACCAGGGTATTAACGCTGTGGTATCTAATCCGCCGGAATATGCTAAAACAACTTTTTCTTTCATTTTAAAATCCTCCTGAAATCTTATTTATCCGTAAGCCGCAAGGGCTTGTTTTTTCACTAAAGGTACTATACAACATTTATCATAATTATGCAATAGTAAAAATGAAAAAAATTGAAAAAATTTTAGAAACTCAGTAAGATAAAATAAAAAATAGCAGAAAAACACTACATTTAATAAGGTAAATAGAAAATCCAAAGAGAAAAAATAATGTAAAATATAAAAAAGATACTTGCATAAATGAAAATATGGATGTATAATTATTCAAAATTTAAGATAAATATACATGAAAAAACAAGAGATATTTCTTGCACAGGAGAAAAAAAGAGAGTATCATGTGCAATAAGAAGAACGTGTATTGGAAGTAAGAGGAAAAGAGAGGATGGAAAACATGATAAAAGCAGGTATTATTGGTGCGACCGGATATGCAGGAGGAGAACTGGTCCGTCTTTTGCAGGGGCACAAAAATGTAGAAATCAAGTGGTACGGATCCAGAAGTTATATTGATAAAAAATATTATGAAGTCTATCAGAATATGTTTGAAATTGTAGACGATACCTGTCTGGATGATAATATGGAAGCTCTGGCAGAACAGGTAGATGTTATTTTTACGGCAACACCCCAGGGGCTGTGTGCTTCTATGGTAAACGAAGAGATTCTGTCTAAGGTAAAAATTATTGATTTGAGTGCAGATTTCAGGATAAAAGATGTAAAAGTTTATGAAGAATGGTACAAAATCCATCATTCGTCGCCTGAATTTATCGGTGAAGCTGTGTATGGGCTTTGTGAAATTAACAGAGAAAAAGTGAAAAAAGCCCGTCTGGTTGCAAATCCAGGATGTTATACAACTTGCAGTATCCTGACCTGTTATCCACTTGTGAAAGAGGGATTGATTAATCCGGATACTCTGATCATTGATGCAAAATCAGGTACTTCCGGTGCGGGAAGAGGGGCAAAAATTGACAATCTTTTCTGTGAAGTAAATGAAAATATGAAGGCTTACGGTGTGGCAAATCACAGACATACACCTGAGATTGAAGAACAGTTAGGATATGCGGCAGGCCATGAAATTCTGCTGAATTTTACACCTCATCTGGTGCCGATGAACCGGGGAATTCTGGCAACTGCCTACGCAAAACTGACCAAAGAAGTGACCTATGAAGAAGTAAAAGCAGTCTATGATAAATACTATAAAAACGAGAAATTTGTACGTGTTTTAGAGAAAGATATGTATCCTCAGACCAAGTGGGTAGAGGGCAGCAATTATGTGGATGTGAATTTTAAAATTGATCCAAGAACACATAGAATCATCATGATGGGAGCAATCGATAACCTGGTAAAAGGTGCGGCAGGACAGGCAGTGCAGAATATGAATCTGATGTTTGGAGAAGAAGAAACAGAAGGATTAAATCTGGTTCCTATGTTTCCGTAAATAGAAAAAAATCAGAAAGAAGGACAAAAAAATGAAGATGATTGATGGAGGAGTAACCTCTGCAAAAGGATTTCAGGCAGCAGGGATTGCAGCAGGGATAAAAAAAGGAAATACAAAAGATATGGCTATGATCTACAGCGAAAAGCCATGCAATACAGCAGGAACCTTTACCACCAATGTGGTGAAGGCAGCACCTGTAAAGTGGGATCAGAAAGTAGTCTATGAATCAGCTTATACCCAGGCTGTTGTGTGCAACAGTGGTATTGCAAATGCATGTACAGGAGAAGAGGGATATGGTTACTGCAAGGCAACAGCGAAGGCAGCAGGGGAAGTCTTAAATATCCCGGAAGAAGCAGTGCTGGTTGCATCTACAGGTGTGATTGGGCAGCAGCTTCCCATGGGGAAAATAGAAGAAGGTGTGAAGAACCTGGTGCCGGTATTGTCGGAAACAAGACAGGCCGGAATCCTGGCGGCAGAGTCTATTATGACTACAGATACCGTAAAGAAAGAAGCTGCTGTAGAAGTGGAATTATCTGGAAAAACAGTGACAATCGGAGGTATGTGCAAAGGTTCTGGAATGATTCATCCTAATATGTGTACCATGCTGGGATTTGTTACCACAGATGCTGCAATTGATAAGAAATTGCTTCAGGAAGCACTAAGTGAAATCGTTGAGGATACCTATAATATGATTTCTGTTGACGGAGATACTTCTACCAATGATACGGTTCTTGTTATGGCAAACGGAATGGCTGAAAATCCTGTGATAACAGAGAAAAACAGTGATTATGAAACCTTCAAAGAGGCTCTCAAATATGTAAACACAAGCCTTGCAAAACAGATTGCAGCAGACGGGGAGGGTGCCACAGCACTTTTCGAAGTAAAAATTCTGGGAGCAGAAAGTAAGGAGCAGGCGGTCACTCTGAGCAAATCCGTGATTACATCGAACCTTACAAAAGCTGCTATTTTCGGTCATGATGCAAACTGGGGAAGGATTCTCTGTGCCATGGGTTATTCAGGGGCAGAGTTTGATCCAGACAAAGTAGACCTGGTATTTGAAAGCGCAGCAGGCCGCATTGAGATTATTAAAAATGGAGTGGCGGTGGACTACAGTGAGGAAGAAGCTACCAGAATTCTTTCTGAAAAGCATGTGACAGCGATTGCGGATATTAAAATGGGACAGGAGACAGCAACTGCCTGGGGCTGTGATCTGACCTATGACTATGTGAAAATCAACGCAGATTATCGTTCATAAACAGATGGAGGGATACATAAGATGGTGAATCAAAAATATCTTGAAAAAGCAGAAGTATTAATCGAAGCACTTCCATATATTCAACGTTTTAACAGAAAGATCATCGTAGTAAAATACGGTGGAAGTGCCATGGTGGATGAGCAGTTAAAGAAAAGTGTTATTCAGGATGTGGTACTGTTAAAATTAGTTGGGTTTAAGCCGATTATCGTTCATGGAGGCGGCAAAGAAATCAGCCGCTGGGTGAGCAAAGTGGGAAAAGAACCGAAGTTTATAAACGGGCTTCGTGTGACAGATGAGGAGACCATGGAGCTGGCGGAGATGGTTCTTGGAAAGGTAAATAAAGAACTGGTCAGCCTGGTGGAATCCCTTGGTGTAAAGGCCGTAGGAATCAGTGGAAAAGACGGAGGGCTTTTGAAGGTAGAAAAGAAATATTCTGGAGGTCAGGACATTGGATTTGTAGGAAATATTACAGAGGTGAATCCAAAGATTCTTTCAGATTTGCTGGATAATGATTTCCTCCCTATTGTATGTCCCATCGGTATGGACGAAGATTTTCTGACGTATAACATTAATGCAGATGATGCTGCCTGTGCAATTGCCAAGGAAATGAAGGCGGAAAAACTGGCCTTTCTTACGGATATTGAAGGCGTTTACAAGAATCCGGATGACCCGGAAAGCCTGATTTCCAAATTGTTTGTAAAGGATGCAAAAGAACTGATCAACAATGGTAATGTGGGCGGCGGTATGATCCCAAAACTACAGAATTGTATTGGTGCAATTGAGCAGGGAGTTTCCAGAGTCCATATTCTTGACGGAAGAATTAAGCACTGCCTGCTTCTGGAAATCTTCACCAATAAAGGAATCGGAACTGCGATTTTAAGAAAGGAAGGAATACAGCATTATGATGTGCAGTAAAGATTATATAGAGCGTGGGGAAAACGCTGTTTTACATACTTATAACCGTTTTCCGGTTGTGCTGGAAAGAGGGGAAGGAGTACATCTGTATGACCTGGAGGGAAAGGAATATCTTGATTTTGGTGCAGGAATTGCCGTGTTTTCTCTTGGATATGGAAACCAGGAATATAATCAGGCTCTAAAAAATCAGATTGATAAACTCCTGCATACTTCGAACCTGTACTATAATGTGCCAATGACAGAAGCGGCAGAAAAACTTTTGAAAGCATCAGGACTTAGTCGTGTTTTCTTCACAAACAGCGGTACAGAAGCTGTTGAGGGTGCTATTAAGGCAGCAAGAAAGTACGCATGGTTAAAAGACGGAAATACGGATCATGAGATTATTGCCATGAAACATTCTTTTCACGGAAGAAGTATGGGAGCGTTATCTGTCACAGGAAACACCCATTATCAGGAGCCTTTTAAACCCCTGATCGGTGGTATTAAATTTGCTGATTTTAATAATTTAGATAGCGTGAAACAGCAGGTTACTGAGAAAACCTGTGCGATTATTTTGGAAACCGTACAGGGAGAAGGCGGCATTTATCCTGCCGATCCAGAGTTTTTAAAAGGCATCAGAAAACTGTGTGATGAACAAGATATTTTGCTGATTTTAGATGAAATTCAATGCGGTATGGGCAGGACCGGAAGTATGTTTGCATTCCAGGATTATGGTGTTATGCCGGATATTATGACCAGTGCAAAAGCCCTGGGATGCGGTGTTCCGGTAGGAGCTTTTGTTTTGAATGAAAAGACAGCGAAAAACAGTTTGGTTCCTGGTGATCATGGAACGACCTATGGTGGAAATCCTTTTGCCTGTGCAGCAGTAAGCAAGGTGTTCGACCTGTTTGAAGAGCAGCATATTCTGGAACATGTGAAGAAGATTACACCATATTTTGAGGAAAAACTGGATATGCTTGTGGATAAGTATGAGTTTTTGACAGCCAGACGTGGAAAAGGCCTGATGCAGGGACTGGTAGTTGCAGGAAGACCGGTAGGTGAAATTGTCACAAAAGCGTTGGAAAACGGTTTGATCGTGATTTCTGCGGGAACCGATGTACTGCGTTTTGTGCCTCCTCTGATCATTACAGAACATGACATTGACGAGATGGTGGAAAAACTGGAAGCAAGTTTTCGGAAATGAGTTAAAAATATTTGTCATATTGACGGAAATGAAATTATTCGCTATAATATACAAAAATATGAAAATGATGAATTCGCAGAAGGGAATAAGTAGTCATTAGTGAAATTTACAGAGAGGCAGCGGTTGGTGAGAGGTGTCAAGGAAGCTGATGAATGAAATCATCCCGGAGAAGCAAGCTGAAAAAAGTAGGCAAGCCGGAGTTGAGCCACGATATCGGTGATACGCATTGATGGATGCGGGGAAAGAGCCTGATGATAGTAAGAATCAGGGAATTAAGGTGGTACCACGATATACAAAGTCGTCCTTTTATAAGGGCGGCTTTTTTTGTGGAATGAAAAGGAGGAAAACGAAATGAAATTAGGGAAAAGAAAAATGCTGTTGGTAAGTTTTATGTTGTTTTCATTATTTTTTGGTGCTGGAAATCTTATTTTTCCACCATTTCTTGGGCAGAATGCAGGAGAAACCACTCCCCTGGCAATTGCCTCTTTCTTGATTACAGCAGTGGTGCTGCCGGTGCTGGGTGTCATTGTTGTAGCAGCTTTTGATGGACTTGATTGTCTGGCAAGAAAGGTAGATGCACGTTTTGCGGTTGTTTTTACTGTCTTGATTTACTTATCAATTGGACCTGGTCTTGGAATTCCAAGAGCTGCTTCTGTTCCTTTTGAGATGGCAGTAGCCCCTTATTTGCCGGAAAATGCACCACTGAAATGGTGTATGGCTGGATATTCTCTTGTATTCTTTGTTATCGCAGCATGGCTTGCTTTGACACCGAAAAAATTAGTAGAAAGAATCGGAAAATTTCTGACTCCGTCTCTGCTGGTTTTACTTGTATTTTTGTTTGTGAATTTTTTGTTCAGAGGAGATGCTGGCGTTGCAGCAGCTCAGGAAACTTATGCAGCGAATCCTATGGTAAAGGGCTTTCTGGAAGGATACCAGACCATGGACACCATTGCTGCATTAAACTTTGGCCTTGTTATTGCTGTGACAATCCGGAATCTGGGTGTTGAGAATAAGAAAAGTGTGATGCGTTATACAGTAACAGCCGGTCTTGCAGCAGGAACCATTTTGTCTCTGGTGTATTTGATGCTTGCGTATATGGGTATGAAAAGTTCAGCAGTTTATCCGATTCAGGAAAATGGTGCATGGACTCTTAGATGTATTGTGTCCCAGTTATTTGGTGGACCAGGAGCGGTGCTTCTGGCAGCTATTTTTACACTGGCATGCCTGACTACCTGTGTAGGCCTGATTACCTCTATTTCTCAGTTCTTTTCAGGACTTACAAAAAAATTAAGTTACCGCCAATGGGTTTTTGTGATTGCCGGATTTTCATTTTTGATCTGCAATCAGGGTCTGAATACGATTTTGAGTCTGTCAGTTCCAGTGTTAAATGCAATTTACCCGATGTCCATTGTACTGATCATATTAGGTTTATGTGATTCCAAGATACAGAAGAACTGTTTTATTTATCCGGTGACCATTGCGGCTGTAGGAGTTGAAAGTGTGCTTTATGTTCTTGAGCAGGCAAAACTGCCTCTTGGAATAATCGGAGAGCTGTGCCATAAACTTCCTTTATATTCTATGGGGCTTGGCTGGGTTGGTGTTGGTCTTGCGGCAGTGCTGGTGAGCATGGTCTGCGGATGTGTTTCAGGTCAAAAAGCAGGAGTAGATGTACTGGAATCCTAAATTTTTCATGTAATCAGGTATAAAATATTATGATTTGCAAATAATTCTTTTATACCGGATGAATCATGGAGGAAAAAACAATGTGGGGAATTCTAGTGGCGTTGATTTCCGGGGCACTGATGAGTGTCCAGGGAGTTTTTAATACGGAGCTTACCAAACAAAGCAGTTTGTGGGTTTCCACGGGCTGGGTGCAGTTTTCCGCTCTTCTTGTATGTATTGCAGCGTGGTTTTTTACGGGAAGACAAAGCATTCTAGCACTGGCAAGGGTGGAACACAAGTATATTTTGCTGGGCGGTGTGATTGGTGCATTTATTACCATCACGGTGATTCAAAGTATGTCTGCACTTGGGCCTGCAAAGGCAGCGATGCTTATTGTGGTGGCACAGCTTGCAGTAGCATATCTCATTGAGCTTATGGGAATGTTTGGAGTGGAGAAAGCTGGATTTCAGTGGAGAAAACTAATAGGGATGGCAGTAGCCATTGCTGGTATCGTGATTTTTAAATGGGAAAAATAGACAAAAACAGTCGGATAAAAACGGCTGTTTTTGTATTTGCCCAGATGTAAAAACTATGCTACACTTAATTTACATTTCAAAAAACATTTCGGCAGTTCTGCCGTGATTTCCAAATTTATTAGAGCAAAAGTAATTTCAAAAAGGGAAAAACCATACAACTGCTGAATTTAGATGTTGTAATAAGAACATAAATTCGTTACAATAGAGACAGTTAGACACAGTTTTTTTCCTTTTAGAAAAGGAAAGGGGAGAAGAACATGTGGAAAACAAAAAAATACTTGCTGATACTTGTTTTACTGTTTCTTTTTTGCGGATTGTTTTTGTGCTCCTGTAAGAAACAGGGAACGGAAATGGTCATGGAAAATACAGAGCAGATACCTGAAAAGGAGGATGCCGGAAAAGTGGAAAGAGAAGAAAAGAGCCAGGAAACAGGGAATCAGGAAAAGACACCTGCAAAGCCGGACTTTATATGGATTGACATAAGCGGTGCGGTGAACAAGCCGGGAGTATATAGGTTATGCAAAGATGCAAGGCTGTTTGAAGCAGTAGATGCAGCCGGAGGTTTTACAGAACAGGCAGATACCCAGTGGCTGAATCAGGCCTCTGTTTTGTCAGATGGAGAAAAAATCCAGGTTTATACCAAAGAAGAAGCGGAGAATATGAAGGCAGATGGAATGTTGGCCGAAAAACCTGCATCTGTCATGGAGCATACCGGTGATGAAAAAAGAGAAGAAGCAGGCAAAATTAATTTAAATACAGCAACCTTAGAGGAGTTACAAAAAATTCCAGGGATTGGAGAGGTACGTGCCAGAGCTGTTTTGAGTTACAGGGATGAAATCGGGAGTTTTCATACTGTTGATGAGATACAGCAAGTACCTGGCATCAAAGGGAAAACCTATGAGAAAATTGCTGATTACATATGTGTGGACTAAAAAAAGATAAGGAGAAAAATGATGAGCAAACGAGTTCTTGTAGTGGATGATGAAAAATTAATTGTAAAAGGAATCAGATTCAGTCTGGAGCAGGAAGGCATGGAAGTGGATTGTGCTTATGATGGAGAGGAAGCTCTTGAAAAAGCAAAGACAAAGGAATATGACATGATTCTCCTGGATATCATGCTTCCAAAACTCACAGGCCTGGAGGTGTGCCAGCAGATCCGGGAATTTTCCAGTGTTCCTATCATTATGCTTACTGCAAAAGGTGAGGATATGGATAAGATTCTTGGACTGGAGTATGGTGCAGATGACTATATTACCAAACCATTTAATATTCTGGAGGTAAAGGCTAGAATTAAAGCAATTATGCGAAGGGCACAGAAAGAAGAGAGAAAAGAGAGTTCAGATAAAAAGCTGGTGATCGGTGACCTGAAGCTGGATTGTGAAGGCAGACGGGTGTTTATTGCAGGAAGAGAGATTAATCTTACAGCAAAGGAATTTGATGTGCTGGAACTTCTGGCAAAAAATCCTAATAAGGTGTACAGCCGTGAAAATCTGCTGAATCTGGTGTGGGGTTATGAGTATCCGGGAGATGTGCGTACTGTGGATGTGCATATCCGTAGATTAAGAGAAAAGATTGAGACGATTCCAAGTGATCCGAAATACGTTCACACAAAATGGGGAATCGGATATTATTTTCAGGGATAAAAGACTATGAAAGAAAAAATGAAACAGTC
The DNA here is from genome assembly GCA_900556555.1 of uncultured Blautia sp. Classification (GTDB taxonomy): domain Bacteria; phylum Bacillota; class Clostridia; order Lachnospirales; family Lachnospiraceae; genus Blautia. The sequence continues at coordinate 16,035 of USPF01000019.1, read as the reverse complement.
CTTTTTCAAAAGCCTGAGGTTCCGCATTATGGTATTGCTGGTGATCATTGGTATTATCCCCTGTTTTATTATTGAGAAGGTGATTGTCAGCAGTTATGAGAACAGGGCTGTGGAACTCAGAAAAATCAATGTGAAAAATCAATGTGATATTCTGGGAAACCAGCTTATGAAAGAAGGATATCTGGATTACCAGCAGTCAGAAATTATCAATGGGGAGCTGTCTCTTCTGTCTACTGTATATAATGGAAGAATTCTGATTATTAACAGAAGCGGGCGTATTGTAAAAGATACCTATGATATTGATGAAGGAAAATACATGATTTCCGAAGAAGTGATTCAATGTTTTGATGGTGTGGATACCAGTTATTATGATCAGGGAAATGATTACATTGAACAGACAGTTCCTCTGAAATATCCTAAGAATAAACAGGTCGCCGGTGTCATGCTGGTAAGTACGTCTACAGGTGAAATCAGGGATAGTATTGAAATCCTGGAGCACAGAGGGAATCTTCTGATGCTGGCAATCAGTGTTTTGGTTTTGCTTTTGGGATTTGTCCTGTCAAAGAGCCTGGTAAAACCATTTGGGCGCGTCAGCAAGGCTATTGAGGAACTGACAGACGGATATCTGGATGAGGAGATTTCTGTTCCTGATTATACGGAAACGCAGGTGCTGAGTAGTGTATTTAATAAAATGCTGAAACGTATGAAGGTTCTGGATGATTCCAGACAGGAGTTTGTGGCAAATGTGTCTCATGAATTGAAGACGCCTATGACTTCTATTAAAGTTCTGGCAGATTCCCTGGTAGGGCAGGAGAATGTTCCTGTTGAGCTTTACCAGGAATTTATGCAGGATATCACAGTGGAAATTGACAGAGAAAATAAGATTATTACTGACCTGCTGTCTCTGGTGAAGATGGACAAAAAAGCTTCTGAGCTGAATATTGAGAAAGTTAATATCAATGAACTGATGGAAAGTATTCTGAAACGTCTGAAGCCTATTGCAGATAAGAAAAAAGTGGAACTGGTACTGGAAACTTACCGCCCTATTGTGGCAGAAGTGGATGCGGTGAAACTGAGCCTGGCATTATCGAATCTGGTAGAAAACGGTATCAAATACAACGTGGAGGATGGCTGGGTGCATGTGACTCTGAATGCGGATCATAAATATTTTTATGTGTCTGTGGCAGATTCAGGAGTTGGAATTCCGGAAGAATCAATAGACAGGATTTTTGAACGTTTTTACAGGGTTGACAAGTCTCATTCCAGAGAAATTGGAGGGACCGGTCTTGGTCTTGCGATTACCAGAAATGCCATTGCTATGCACAGAGGTGCAGTAAAGGTAAAAAGCGAAGAGCAGAAGGGCACTACATTTTCTGTGCGTGTTCCTTTAAATTATATTGCATAGGAGAATGCGGAAATGAAAATATGGAAAAGAGCAGCGGCAGTCATACTTGCGGTCTGTATGATTTCCGGAGTCCTGGGATGCACTGAGAGAGAGGGAGAGGAACAGGAACAGGACAGTGAGGCAGCAGAATATTACATGTATTATGTTTCGCCGAAGGAAACATCCCTGGAGAAGGTAGAATATGTTCCAAAAGAACGAACATCAGAGGCGATGGTACAGGAAATCGCAGGGAGGCTGTCAGAAAATCTGGAGGAAGAAGGTTATTTGAGTCTGTTGCCGGAAAATGTAGGCATCCAGAATTTTACTTATGAAGGTCAGACAGTTTCTATCAGCTTTAACAGTGAGTACAAAAAGATGAAAAATACCAGAGAACTTTTGGCGAGAGCAGGAATTGTAAAGGCATTCACGCAGATTTCGGAGGTGAATTATGTGGAATTTTTCTGTGACGGGGAATCTATGACAGATGCATCCGGAGTAGTGCTTGGAAAAATGGATAAGAATACTTTTGTAGAAAATCAAGGAGATAATATCAATTCTTATATTCATACAAGCCTAAATCTGTATTTTGCAAATGAAAGCGGAGATAGGTTGGAAAAAGAAAATATTTCTGTATATTACAGCAGCAATGTACCTCTTGAACGTGAAGTGGTAGAGCGCCTTTTAAAAGGTCCAAAGTCGGCTGGATTGAAGCCTACCTTATCACCGAACACCAAAATCCTGAGTGTTTCCATTGTCGAGGGAATCTGCTATGTAAATCTTGATAAAAGTTTTCTCACAGATTCTATGGATGTACAGGAAGAATTGCCTATTTTTTCTATTGTAAATTCTCTTACAGATGCATGTAATGTCCGGGGAGTGCAGATTTCAGTGGATGGTAAGACTGCGGTTAATTTCCGGGAAAGTATGAAACTGGATCAGATTTATCATGCAGACTATCGTCTGACTGAGGAAAATCAGGAGGAGAAAGAAGAAAAAGAATGAAAAAAAGGCCGTTGTGTATAACAGCTCTTGTGTGGGTGGCTGTTGTGTGGCTTCTGGGAAAGGTGGGAGTGCCTGGTTTTGGGCACGGCTCACCGGACTTCCCTGACGGGGAAGCAAGAGAAGCAGCTCTGGTTGCAGGAACTGTTTATAAATCAGAACTTAACGAAAAACAAACTGTCTTGTATCTGAAACAGACAATTCTTATAAAACAAGCAAATCTTACTGCTGTTCAGCAGGAATATCCTTTCGATAGAATAAAAGTGCGAATCAAAAACCAGAAATCAGGAGTGAATATTGGTGTCGGAGACCGGGTACTTGTCCGGGGAGATTTAGAAGAGATTCCCATTCCAGGCAATCCTGGTCAGTTTCATGAAAGAGCATATTATTATGCGAGAAAAGTGAAATGGTATCAAAAAGGAAGAAGCATACAGGTTTTAGAAAAGGAATATGATGCAATTTTAGGATTTCAGGAAAAAATCAAGAAAGCTCTTGGTATTGGACTTCATAAGGCATTTTCAAAAGAAAAGGCAGGAATCATGGAAGCAATGCTGTTGGGAAGCAAAGAAAATATGGAAAAGGAAATAAACTTTCTTTTTCAGATTTTAGGATGTTCACATATTCTGGCAGTTTCCGGACTTCATCTATCTGTTTTGGGAGGTGGTTTGTTCCGCCTTCTTCGTAAATGTTCTGTACCGCTGTGGGGTGCCGCTGGAATTTCTGCATTTTCTATGTTTTTTTATGGGGGAGTTACAGGGAACAGTGCATCTGTTTTACGGGCGTCGATTATGTTTGCTGTATATATGGGAAGTTTTATGCTGAAAAGAACTTATGATCTTTTGTCTGCTGTTTCCTTTGCAGCTATTTTACTTCTTTGTGAAAGTCCATGTTATCTTTATGACAGCAGTTTTCTTCTGTCTTTTGGGGCAGTATTGGGAATCGGAGTTGTATATCCAGGCTTATTTGGAAAAGAAACAGGGAAAAGAAGCAAACAGGGGAAGAAAGAAGTGCTTTTCCGGTTATTCAGGGAAGGATTCCGCTCTGGAATTTCGGTGTGGTTTGTCATACTGCCTTTGATATTATATTTTTTCTTTCAGATTCCTTTGTGGGGCTCTGTGGTCAGTGTCTTTTTTCTTCCGTTGTCTCCCGTGCTGTTGATTTCCGGGGCAGCAGCGGGCATTGGTGGGAGGTTTCTGGCAGCAGATATAGGAAGAATACTTGGGCTTCCTGCAAGTGGGATTTTGGAAATACTGCTTGGGATTGGGGAGTTTATGAAAGCATTGCCGGGAGCATTGTGGACAGCCGGACAGCCGGAAATAGAGTGCTGCATTTTTTACTATGCTACTGCTATTTGGTTTCTCTGGAGGAGGGGTGGATATACAACTAAGATTGTTTATGGGATTGCACTTGCTTTCTTGCTGGTTCCCTGTCCAAAGGGAGGACTGGAAGTCACTTTTTTAGATGTTGGGCAAGGTGATTGTGCCTGTGTACAAACAGAAGAGGGACACTGTTATCTTATAGATGGGGGAAGTACGACTGTATCAAAAGTTGGAAGATACAGGATTCTTCCGTTTCTAAAGGCGTCAGGAATCAGAAAAATTCAAGGGATTTTTGTGTCGCATATGGATGCTGATCACGTAAATGGAATCAAGGAATTACTGGAAATGACGGTATCAAAAGAGTCTGGGATAAAAATAGAAAGGCTGTTTCTGTCTCAGTGTTCAGAAACAGCAGAGCAGAACAGGGAGCTTGAAACTTTAGGAAAAAAGGCTGGTTGTGAGGTGGTATATATCAAAAAAGGAAGCAGGATCAAAGACAGGGATTTGGAGATTTGCTGTATAGGGCCAGGACAGATATATGAGAATAGCAATGAAAGCTCTCAGGTACTGCATGTTTCACAAAAAGGTTTTGATATCCTGTTTACCGGGGATGTGGAAGGAATGGGGGAAGAAAAGGCATTGGAGGAGCTCCGGGAAATGAATGTTACCTGGGAGGTTTTAAAGGTTGCTCATCACGGTTCGGCAAATTCTACAGGAGAAGAGTTTTTGCAGTATGTAAAGCCTGAGAAATCTGTGATTTCCTGTGGAAAAGAGAACTCCTATGGACACCCTCATAAAGAATTGCTGAAAAGATTGAAGAAGTATTCCGGGCAGATTCTGCTTACAAAAGAGCAGGGAGCAGTTCATATTATTGTGAGAAATCCAGCCTTTTCAGGAAAGTAAAATCATGATAAAATGGGCATTAGCAGGCAGTCTCAAATGAGATAAGTGAAAGAAAATCCAGGGGAGATATGGAATGAAAAGTTTACAGGAAGACATTAAAAATCAAGAATTTAAAAAGGTTTATCTCCTGTGTGGAGAAGAAGATTATTTAAAGAAACAATATAAAGAAAAATTAAAAACAGCATTAGTGCCGGATGGTGATACTATGAATTTTTCTGCTTTTGAGGGGAAAAAGACAGAGCCAAGAGCTGTGATCGATCTGGGGGAAACCATGCCTTTTTTTGCTGACAGAAGAGTGATTTTTCTGGAAGATACCGGGTTTTTTAAGGGACAGTGCCAGGAACTGCCGGAATATCTTGGAGAACTGCCGGATTACCTGTGTATGGTGTTTGTCGAAAGTGAGATTGATAAACGCAGCAGGATGTATAAAGCTGTAAAAAAATATGGAAGAATCGTAGAATTTGGGCAGCAGGACAGCAATACATTGATGCGCTGGGTTTTAGGAATCCTGAACCGGGAAGGCAGGAAAATCACCAGAGATGATATGGAATTATTTCTTACTAAGACAGGGACAGATATGGGGAATATTGAACGTGAAGTGGAAAAATTAATCTGCTATACCATGGGAAGAGAGGTAATCACCAGAGAAGATATTGAAGCAGTATGCACAACTCAGATTTCCAATCACATTTTCGATATGATCCGGGCGGTGACAGAAAAAAATCAGAAAAAGGCTCTGGAGCTCTATTACGATTTGTTATCTCTAAAAGAACCACCCATGCGGATCTTGTTTCTGCTTGCAAGGCAGTTTAATCTGATCATGCAGGTGAAAGAACTTTCAGCAGCAGGACATGATCAAAGCAGTATTGCAAAAAAAACAGGACTTCAGCCTTTTGTGGTGAGAAATTATGCAGCATATGCCAGAAAATACAGTACGGAAGTCTTACGCAAAAATGTGGAAGACTGCGTAAATACGGAAGCAAAGGTAAAGACGGGACTCATGACAGATACCATGAGTGTAGAGCTGCTGCTGGTAAAATTCAGCAGATGATTTTTGAATTTTCAGGATAAAAAAGCCCCCTGGATGATGACGGTCAGCCAGGGGTTAAATTCATATGATAAATATCTATTAATTATGCAAGTGTGTTTACGGCTTTAGATAAGCGGGAAACTTTTCTTGCAGCTGTGTTTTTGTGATAAACACCTTTTGTAGCTGCTTTATCAATTGTAGAAATTGCATTCTGTAATGCTGCAACTGCTGCTTCTTTATCCTTTGCTGCAACTGCTGCTTCTACTTTCTTGATAGAAGTCTTCACTGCTGATTTAATAGATTTGTTTCTCTCAGCTTTTTTTCTGTTTACTAATACTCTTTTCTTTGCAGATTTAATGTTAGCCAAAGCGTACACCTCCAAATATAATCTTTTCCAGTTTTATTTTCCATTTATTTTCATTGGAGAAGGACACGGTATTCTCCAATATTACATGCTTTTTTATTCTAGTTGATTTCTGTTGAAATGTCAATACATAAAATCCCTGAAACTGCAAAAAATGTAATTAATAAGTAGAGAGAAAGGAAAAGTGACATGGCATTGGGAAGAATTCATACAGATTTGGCATTGGAAACAAAAGAAAAATTTGAAGAAGATCATGTGGAAATCCGGGGAGTAGTAATCGAAGAGGATTATAACGAAGAGAAAGACATAAAGACAACCGTAGTAAAAATCGAGACAGAAAATGGTGCAAAAACAATGGGGAGGCCTCAGGGGATTTATATTACCATGGAAGCCCCAAATATGTCAGTGCCGGATGAGGATTATCACAGGGAAATCTCAAAAGAACTGGCCAGACATATGAAAAAACTGCTTCCTGTAAAAAAAGAAATGAAAGTTTTAGTAGTTGGACTTGGCAACAGGGAAATCACACCAGATGCGTTAGGCCCTGATGTGGTAGCAAATCTTCATATTACGAGACATATTATTCAGGAATACGGTGTCAGGGGAATGGGGGAGGAATATGCACATGCTGTCAGCGGGCTGGTGCCGGGGGTTATGGCTCAGACAGGAATGGAAAGTATGGAAATCATAAGAGGAGTGGTGGAAGAAACCAGACCGGATGTGGTGATTGCCATTGATGCCCTGGCTGCAAGAAGTACAAAAAGACTAAACAGGACAATTCAGATTACAGATACAGGGATTAATCCAGGCTCAGGCGTTGGAAATCACAGAAATGGGCTCAGTGAAGAAACACTGGGTGTCAAGGTCATTGGCATTGGCGTTCCCACTGTAGTAGATGCGGCTACAATCGTGCATGATGCCATGTCTCATTTACTGGATACTCTGGAGGAAACAGAACAGAAAGAGTTTTTGGAGGAGATGATAGCACCATCCCTGCACAGTATGTTTATGACACCAAAGGATGTGGATGAAACCATTAAACGGCTTTCTTATACAATTTCAGAGGGGTTGAATATGACATTTGCAAAGGCAGAGGAATAAAAGAAAAGGATTGTCTCATATATAGATATGAGGTGATTGCTTGAAAAAAATAAACAGAGAAAGAGCGGTTTCTATTGTGCTGTGGATTATGATGATAATCCTTGGAGCAGATATTGTGGTAAAAGGATTAAAGATAGATGAGAGAACGTGGGAGAAAATACTGCGGAATGTACAGCAGCAGGCAATCGAAGCATACCTTCCCTCAATTGTGGAAGAAAACCAGGGGGAAACAGTGGATTCCTGGATTTTGAAACAGATAGAGACGCAGCTTCCGGGTTTTCGTTCTTATGTTTCACAGGACAGGGAGAATAACGTGGAAGATGTGGATACGAGCCGGAAAATAGTAGAGGAAAATACAGAGTTTCTGGAGGCAAAGCTTTTGGAGGAAAACCAGGAAGCAGGGCCTCCGGAATCAGGGTATGAAAACACAGGAGGGGTAGATGCCCAGAGTGGGCAGGAGAAAAAAGAACAGGAAACAGCAGCAAACATACAGGAAAAAGCACCGGTGACAGACATTCCCATGGAAAAATTCCAGGATTTTGATTTTGTCATGCGCAGCTTTTATACCGTGGATAAAACCACCAGTATGTCCAGTGAGCAATTAAATGCACCGGAGCTGGTTCAGATGGATATGCGAATGCAGGCAGGAAAAGATCAGCCGCAGATATTGATTTATCACAGTCATTCCCAGGAGGAGTTTATTGATTCCATTCCAGGAGATCCGTCTACTTCTATTGTGGGCGTTGGTGCGTATCTCACTTCACTTTTAAAAGATACATATCATTATAATGTAATCCATGTGACAGATACCTTTGATATTGTAGATGGAAAGCTGGACAGGAACAAGGCATATACCTTTGCACAGGAAAGAATCTCTCAGATATTGGAGGAAAATCCCAGTGTGGAGGTGGTCATTGATCTGCACAGGGATGGCGTGCCTGAGGATAAACGCTTGGTGACCAATATCAATGGAAAAGATACGGCAAAAATCATGTTTTTTAATGGCCTGAGCAGGACAAACAAAAATGGAGAGATCAGCTACCTTCCTAACCCCTATATAAGAGAGAATCTGGCTTTTTCGCTCCAGATGATGCTGGAAGCCAAGAAGTATTATCCTGACCTGGCAAGGACCATTTATCTTAGAGGATACCGGTACAACCTGCATCTGCGGCCAAAGACCCTGCTGGTAGAATGCGGGGCACAGACCAATACAGTGCAGGAGGAAATGAATGCCATGGAGCCGCTGGCGGATATTTTGAATAAGGTTTTGACGGGAACGTGAGAGAAAAATTGAGAAGTATTATTGAAAAGTAGAATAGAAAATGTTATATTGAACGTTATGAGAATTTAAAAGAATTGTAAAAAACAAGCAATATTTTGAGTAGTATAGAATCCAAAGAAAATTGAGGTAAGGAACCAGTTAATCATGGGAAAAGTAAATATAACAAAGCCATATGAACCAGAAATACTAAAACGTCTCCACAAAGTTCATGTAGAGATGCTAAAAGACTTTCAGCAGGTTTGTAAAAAGCATAATTTGCGATATTTTGCTGTATATGGAACAGCAATCGGGACAGTGAGACATCAGGGATTTATTCCATGGGATGATGACATTGATGTGGGAATGCTCAGAGAAGATTTTGAAAAATTTATGAAAATTGCAGAAAAAGAACTGGGAGATCACTATCGTGTGATGTCTCCTGCAAAAACAAAACAAAGTGCAGGCAGTGTGGTAAAGCTTCAAAGGAAGGGAACCCTTTTTATTTCAAATCTTACAAAAGATTTTGAGTATGAACAATGTATTTTTCTGGATATTTTTCCCTTTGACTTTGTAGCACCCACAGAAAAACTAAGACAGAGGCAATTATTTAAGACCACATATCTGGATAGGCTGATTTATTTGTGCGGAACAGCATATCCTTTAATTCCGTTGAAAGGAATTCTGGGAAAAGCAGCTTCCGGGATTTGCTGGATGGTGCACTATGCATTGAAAATTTTTCATATATCCCCTAGATTTTTGTATCGATGTTTTGAAAAAGAATCGGCAAGATATAACGGGCAGAAAGGGGAAATGGTTACATGTTTTGGACAGCCGTCTGCTTTGAAGGAAATGTTTCGGTATCAGGATATGTTTCCATTGGAAGAAGTTCCTTTTGAAGAGGGAACTATTCATATCCTTCATAATAATGATGAAGCTCTGAGAAAAGTATATGGGGATTATATGCAGATTCCTCCGGCTGACAAGCAGGTGAACCATTGTCCGTATATTTTGCAGTTTGAAGGGGAAGAGCCTATTATAAACGGATAAGCAAGAGAAAAGGAACAGAATGTAATATGAGAGAACCGAAAGATAAGTTTTGGGTTTGAAATCAGGAGTGAAACGTATGATAAGAGAGTTATTTATGCCAGATGAACACAGCATGAAACAAACTTATATATGGACCATTCTGGCCAGCTTGATTTATGCCGGAAGTTCTTTTTTGATGCAAATGGTGACATCAAAATTTGTTGGAATAGAGCAGGCAGGTGTGCTGTCTTTGGCATTAACAGTTGGAAACCAGTTGATGACTATTGGATTCTTTAATATCCGGGCATTCCAGATATCAGATGTTACAGAAAAGTATAAATTTAGTGATTACTGTGTTTTTAGAGTTTTTACAGTAGGAGCTATGCTCCTGGCTGGAGTTACTTGGGTTGCACAAGGGTCTTACACAAATGAAAAAACAGCGGCTATTGTACTTCTGGTTATCTTCAGGGGATCTGAAGCAGTTTCTGATTTGCTGGAGGGAAGATACCAGCAGAAGGGCCGATATGATGTGGCATGCAGAGGTGTGTTTGCAAAGGATTGTGTGGGGCTGGCAGCATTTCTGACAGTGCTTTTTCTTACAAAAAATCTGATTTTAGCCTTAACAGCACTTGCTCTGGTTTATGTGGCTGCGGTTCTTTTTATTGACAGTCATATTATAGGAGCTTTTGGCGGAATATCTTTTTCATCTACATGGCAAAGGCAGAAAGGGCTGATTTTAGAAGGGTTGCCGTTGTTTATTAATGCGTTTTTGAATGAGTATATTATTAATGCTTCGAAATATGCATTGGAAAATTTTTATGGATCTGAGATGATGGGGCTTTTCTCACCTCTTTATATGATGGCATTTGTGGTGAATATGTTTGCTGCTTTTGTATTAAAACCGATTATTTCTGTTTTAGCTGAGAAATATATAAAAGGAGATGTAAAAGGTTTTTTGACATTGATTCTAAGACAGCTCCTTGTGATTGGCATTGTGACATTAGGATGCATCATAGGTGCATCTTTTCTGGGGATTCCTGTATTGAATTTGCTGTATGGTGTAGATTTATCAGAGTATAAAGCAGCATTGTACCTGATTCTTATCAGCGGAGGTTTTACAGCATTATATCAGCTTTTGCAGTATGGAATTATTATTATGAGACATCAATACAGTACTTTTGTGTGCTGTGGAATTACAGCCGTCATTACATATTTTATGACTCCGTTTCTCACAAAGAAATATGCAATTATGGGTGCGGCTGCCAGTTATAGCATGTCTATAGGAGTTATGTCAGTTTTATTTTTGGTATTTTTTGTTTACTACCTGATTCGTGATAAAAAGAAACAAAGTGAGGAAAAACATGAGTAGAATCTGTATTTTTGCCTCTCACTATTTCCCCTATTTAGGTGGGATTGAGAGATATACGTATAACCTTTCCAAAGCGTTAATGGCATTAGGAGATGAGGTGCTGATCGTTACATCCAATGATGTAAAAGAAAAAGAATTTGAGATTATGGATGGAATCGGTGTGCTGAGACTTCCATGTTTTAATGTTATGGGAGGGCGTTATCCTGTGACAAAGTGGAACAATGATTTTAGAAAATTATATAAAAAATTGCAGGATAAGGAATTTGATCTTGTTCTGATTAATGCAAGGTTTTATCCTCATACCTTACTGGGGGCATGGTTCGCCAGAAAGAAGCAGATAAGATGCATTATTTTGGACCATGGTACCAGTCACATGACGATAGGAAAAAGAATTCCTGATATGGCATTTGCTGCGGTGGAACATGCGATTACCTACGGAGATAAGCTTTTGTGCAAAGAATATTTTGGTGTGTCTAAGGCATGCTGTAAATGGCTGGAGCACTTTCATATTAAGGCAGAAGGTGTTTTGTATAATGCAGTCGATGCAAAGAAAATAGCCGGTATCGCAGAGCATCAAAAAGAGAATTTTAGAGAAAAATGTGGAATAGATGAAGATACGGTTGCCATTGTATATACAGGGCGTCTTATTAAAGAAAAAGGAATTTTTAAATTAATCCAGGCTGTGGAAGATATAAATTCTTCTTATAAAGTATGCCTTTTTATTGCAGGAGACGGAGAAGAACTGGAAGCGGTAAAAAAACTGGAAAGCAACAGAGTCAAACCTCTTGGAAGACTGGAATTTGAACAGATTGCCTCTCTTTTAGGACAGGCACAGATTTACTGTCTTCCAACAGAATATCCGGAAGGCTTTCCTACCTCTGTTCTTGAAGCAGCAGCAGCAGGCTGCTACGTGATCACTACCAACCGTGGAGGATCGGGAGAATTGATTCTCGATGAAACCTATGGAAGTATATTGGAAACTGTTACATCAGAATGCCTGAAAGAGGAATTAGAGAGGGTGTTAAGGAATAGTAAGCATAGACAGGAGGCCGCAAAAAAAGCACAGAAAAGAGTGCAGGAATTGTTCACCTGGGAAAAAACAGCAGAAAAAGTTCACGGACTTGCGGAAAGAGGAAATAGAAAATGAGTACAAAGAAATTAATCATTATTCCTGCCTATAATGAAAGTGCATGTATTGAGAAAACTGTCCGGGATATCATAGAATATGCACCAGAATTTGATTATATTGTTGTGAATGATTGCTCAACAGATAATACAAGAGAAATATGTGAGAAAAATGGATTTCATATGGTGAGCCTGCCAGTAAACCTTGGAATCGGAGGGGCTGTTCAGACAGGATATTTATATGGAATCCGAAATGGTTATGATCTTGCGGTGCAGGTGGATGGAGATGGACAGCATGATCCGGCATTTTTAAATGTAATGGCAGAGCATCTGGAAAAAGAAAATATGGATATGGTGATTGGTTCACGTTTTATAGAAAAAAAGGGATTCCAATCTTCCAGCATCAGAAGAGTAGGAATCCGGTATTTCAGTATCCTGATTAAGATTCTTACGGGTGTCAGGATTACAGACCCAACTTCGGGGTTGCGTATGGTAAACCGGAAGGTAATGAAAGAATTTTCCTTAAACTATCCAAAGGATTATCCGGAACCTGAAAGTGTTGTGGCTATTTTGGAAAGAGGATGCAGAGTACAGGAGATTCCAGTGATTATGCGGGAGCGTATGGGTGGGGTTTCCTCTATTTCCATGAAAAAATCTGTTTATTATATGGTGAAGGTGTCACTGGCTATTTTGTTTGAAAAAATCAGAGGAGGCAGGAGATGAATATACGGATTCAGATTATTATCGTGGCAGTTGCTCTTCTTGCCATTTTATACATTATTTGTAAAATCAGAAATAAAGAAATAGAACTGCGGTACAGCCTGCTGTGGCTGTTATTAGGCATGGGAATCATTTTGTTTGCATGTTTCCCGGAAATTACAAAGTGGCTGGCTCATGTTATGGGAATCAGCCAGCCTATTAATATGCTGTTTTTTGCAGGGTTTTGCTTTATGCTCCCGATTATTTTTTCACTTTCTGTTGCCGTGTCAAAACTTTCTAATAAGGTGAAAAGATTAACGCAGGAGATTGCACTGCTGAGTGAAAAAGAGGGGATGAAGGATGAAAAAGAAGTGGGTTAAGATTGTTCCATATATCTGTATTTTTATTTTAGTAGGAATTATAGGGGGTTATTTTTATAAAGATACGGTTGTAAGAATGGCCAATGGGCTGGATGCAATTTATTTTTCAAGAGATATAAATCCTGAGCATACTTTGAAGCTAAATGAAGAACCTGTTGTCCAGGAGTTTACCACTACACGTGACCATATAGCAAAATTAGGAGTTGGGTTCAAAAGGGAAAAAAATGTTGAAAATACAAAAGTTTTTGTTGTATTACGTGAAAAAGGTAAAACTGAAAGTTTACAGCAATGGGAATTTAAGGCCAGGGATATTAGCGAAAAACCGGAATTTCATTATTTTGCTTTAAATGACATTCTGGTGGGCAAAAACAGGACAATGGAAGTATTGATTTCCAGCGAAACAGCAGAAAATGAGGAACCGGTAGAAGTTTTTACTTCAAATAATATGCAAAAGTATGGGACTTTATCCTATAGGGGAGAAGTAAGAAAGGAAACATTAGCTCTGTCCATTGCAGGCCCGGTGCACTATATCAGTAATATATTCTGGGGGCTTGTTATTGCATTTATGTTTGTTCTTTGCGGTTTATACTGGATTGTCCAGAGAAAGAAAGTTCCATTGGAAAAAGTGTTTTTGATCATGGGGGGATTCCTTGGTATTGTTTATCTGTTTCTTTTTACACCGTATTCTGAACCGGATAGCAGAGCTCATATAGCTACTGCTTACTATTATGCGGATATTCTTACCGGTAAGGAATCGTTAAGCGAAGACGGAAAGACTATGGTAAGAGAAGAGGACTTAGAAGCAGACGGGTTAAGCGAATTTTTAGGCATGGACAATCTCAATACCGTAAAAGAAAATATTTTTACGAAGTCAGACAAAAATGAAATGGTGCCATACATCAGAGGAAAAATGTCTGTTCCTGCATCTGCATTTGTTCCTCAGATTGCAGGAACTGCTTTAGGAATGTTATTAAAATGTGGAGGAACGCTGACTCTGTATCTGGGAAAAATATTTACGCTAATTTTTTATCTGATTTGTTGTTATTTTGCAATCAAGTTAATTCCGTTTGGGAAAATGGTATTGTTTTTATGTGCGTTACTTCCATTTTCATTGGAAACGGCTACCTCTTATTCGTATGATGCAACGGTGATAGCGTTGTCTTTTCTCATGATTGGATATGTATTTTATTTAAAGTGTGAAAAAAAGAAGGTTTGTACATCAGATATCGTTCTTTGGACTTTCCTTACTATGTGGCTGGCACCTTGTAAAATTGTGTATTATTTTATTGGCTTCTTGATTTTTCTTGTTCCTGTGGAGAAATTTAAAACCAAAAGACAGTATTATTTGTCTGGGATTGTAGCATCTGGTTTTGGAGCTGTTGCGTTAGTAGTAGGCAGGATGGCTACAATCACAACAGCAATAGAGGGAGAAGCAGGAAAATATTTTACCATAGATATGTTTTTTGAGGATATTCCAAGGTCAGTGCTTATGATAGGAAGGACAATCAATTACCATTTTGAAGACTACCTAAAGCAAATTTTTGGTGGAATGTATTCTTGGATGGATTTACATTTATCATGGAATTTTGTGCTTTTATATATGCTTCTATTCTGTGTAGTATTGTTAAAACGCCAAGATGAAAAAGTATTTTTAAAGATACGGGATAAAGCATGGATGGGAATGATTATTTTGATAATCATAGCTATGGTGGCAGCAAGTATGTTATTTACCTGGACACCGCCAGATGCCAGTGTGATCGTAGGTATCCAGGGCAGATATTTTCTTCCGGTTTTGCCGTTGGCAGGATTTATTTTTAGAAATAGAATCATTACCGTCCAAAAAAATATAGATTATCATCTTGTTTTTATAATGACGTGCGTACAGTATCTTACTGTTATGCAGATTTTTACATTTACGATACGGAGATAATTATGAAAGAGTTATTATATAAGAACAAAGAGATTGTGCAAAAAATAAAAAAAATATTCGTGTTTTCATGGAAGCGTGCGACATTTGTAGGTACGGCACTGCTACTCTATATCGTATTTTGGAAATGGTTTGAAGGGAACTTAACAGCAGGAGAAATGTATCCTAAGAAATTACATTGCCTGAATCTGCTTTTACTGATGGGATTATTTGTAAAAATTGAAATTCCTGATCGATGGAGAGGAAAGCTTGCAGTGCTGGAAGTATTGATGGCATCGATATTCAGTTTCTGGATGATTGAGCAGCTTCATCAAAATACCATAGGGGATATGAAGTTGTTATATGCAAGTCTGAATTATTTGTTGATACTTACATTTTATCTTTTGATTCATGCAGTCTTTAATCATTTTATTTTAACAGTTATCCTAGGAACCGGAGGATGTATTTTCTATGGGCTTCTATATAGTTTTATAAAAGAATTTAGGGGAAATGGATTACGTGCAGCGGATATTTATGCTGTAAGAACTGCTATGAATGTTGCAGATGGTTATACACTAGTGTTTACAAAAGAAAGAATCATGGCAATAGGGCTAGCGATAACTTTTATTATTATCAGTTTTTATATTGATTATAAACGTAGAAAAAGAGACAGGATTAAATGGGGTGCAGGAAGTATTGCTGCGGTCATGCTTGTAGGCGTGCTTTTTACCAATGCGACATTTATGGAAGAAAAATCGGTAAAACCATATTTATGGGAAATCAGTGCCAGTGAAATGGATCACGGTGCATTGCTGGATTTTGCTGCTGGTATTCCTTATTTAAAGACAAAGGCTCCGAAAGGATATTCCCCAAAGGTGGCATTGGAAATAGAATCCGAAGGAGCAGACAAGATAACAGAAAAAAAGAGTGCCGTAAAAACAGCAGGACAACGCCCGCATATCATAGCAATTATGAATGAATCTTTTGCAGATTTCCGTAAGCTGGGAGAATTGCAGCTTGATCAGGAAATCTTAACTAATTGGGATAGCTTGCAGGAAAATGTCATCAAAGGATTTGTAAGCGTACCAGTTTTTGGAGGATGGACAGCAAATTCGGAGTTTGAGTTTTTGACAGGCTTTTCTAATGCTTTTTTTCCAAGTGGAACAATA
>USPF01000018.1 GCA_900556555.1 uncultured Blautia sp. | reverse complement strand
AAAACAGGCTATTGCAGAAAAGCAATCGATTTTGGCATAGGAAAATTCAGAAAAATATAGGGTTTTCCATAAATCTATGATATAATATCCGCATGAAAAAGAAGAAATATTACTTCACCGGAGGGAGGCGGAGCTGTTATGAAGAAATCTTGTATATTGTGCGGTGGGAAATTAAAAGATGGTATTTGTACGGAATGTGGCATGGACAACCGGAAGTCTGATGAAATGTACCAAAAGGCTCTGAATCAAAGTGACTGTAAAAATATGAGGTTGAGCCATGTTCATACAGATAAGAAGGCAGAACCATACGAAAGCCCTGTAATAAATCAGACAAGAAGGCAGGAAAAAACGCAGGATACAAGGGGAAAATCCGAAAACAAAAAGACAAAACAGCCAGAGAAACCATTTGCAGATATCTATTCTCAGTACCGTTCCAAGGCCATTCGTACATCGGAACAATGGAAAAGCAAAGAGGCTTCCGGGAATAGCAAGCTTACAATTGTAGTCAGCATTGTGGTAATTGTTCTGGGACTTGTCATTACCCTTGTAGATAATTTAGGAAAACATGAAAAAATGGTGGAGGGGATAGAGAACGTCAGCAGCTCCTATGAGGAGTACGAACTACAGGAAGAACAGGAAGAGTATGATCCCTTTGCATATGTAGAGGAAGAACTTCCTTTGGAGGGAGAAATCTGGGAAGAAGAACGGCCCGCAGGAATGTATGTGGTAGGAATCGACATACCGGAGGGTGAATATGTGCTGGAAGGAAAAAAGGGAAGTTCTTACAGCGTGTATGACAGCAGGCATTATCTGTCCGTAAACGATAGTTTTCATTCAGAAGAGGAAGATACGAAATGGGTAGGGGGTGTGAAACTTTTTGAAGGTGCAGTGGTGTGTGTAGACGGGATGTATCCGGTGAAATTCTATACAGAAAATGCACAGTTAGAAAATATGGGAGCTAGGATAGCTAACCCGCTGACACAAGCTTTTGAAATGTCTGGAACATCTGTGGCAGGCGAAGCCTTTCCGGAAGGAACCTATGATGTGTATTGCATAGGAGATTCCTTTGGGGTATTTAATTTTGACCTGGAACTGAACAGGGAAGACCATACAGTTCCCTTTGGCATTTCCACCCTCATGGAGACGAATCCCACAAATGAATACCCGGATTACTGTTCAAAGTATGAGAATCTTGTGATTCCTGCAGGGGCAAAGCTTGATACAGGAGAGATGAAAATAAAACTGGTTCCAAGTGCAGGGATTACCACAGAAGATTACATGTCGTTTTACGATAATGTTTATTGATAAAAATAAAAGGCAGCAGGAGCAGCAGATATGAGCAAAAAGAAGAAAAAAAGAACAGCCGGAGACTGGATACGCAGTATTATTTTGATTCTGGCACTGGGAGTATTTTTGTTTTCAGCAGTGAAGCTTGTTCAGATTTTCCTGGAATATAAAGAAGGAACAGATGAATACAACAGAGTGCGGGAATACGTAACAGCCATTCCAGAAGAAGAGGAACAAGAAGAGGAGAACAATACAGAAGGGGAAGAGGTACAGGAAGAAAAACCTCAGGCACCCCAGGTAGACTGGGAAGGGCTTCTGGCAAAAAATAAAGACGTGATTGGATGGATTCAAATAGAAGGAACAGAGATCAGTTATCCAATCATGAAGGGAACAGATAATTCTTATTATTTAAAGCATACTTTTGAGGGAAATTATAACATTGCGGGATCTATTTTTGTTGATTACATGAACAGCAGTGATTTTGAGGACTGTAATACCTTGATTTATGGACATAACATGAAGAATGGTTCCATGTTCGGAATGCTTAGAAAACACTTTAAAGATGAAGCATCTGTTCCGGGAAAATATATTTGGGTCTGCACTCCGCAGCAAAACTACCGTTATGAAATTTTTTCCAGCCATGTAGTAGATGCGGCAGGCGAGGTATATACCTTATTCCCGGAAGCAGGAGAGCCTTTTGCAGAGTATCTGGAACATATGGTGCAGCAATCCATGGTTGATTACAAGGTTCCTGTGACAAAGGATGACAAGATTATTACCTTGTCTACCTGTACAGGAAATGATGCCACTAGATTTGTGGTTCAGGCAAAAAGAGAAGGGGTATATTAGGAGGTGTTCTTATGGAAAAAGTAGAAACCTTGCAGAAAATAATTGCAGAAACAGATAATATTGTCTTTTTCGGAGGTGCCGGGGTATCTACAGAAAGCGGAATCCCAGATTTTAGGAGCGTAGACGGCCTGTATCATCAGCAGTGGGCATACCCGCCGGAAACCATTTTAAGCCATAGTTTCTTTATGCGTAACCCGGAAGAATTTTACCGTTTTTATCAGGCGAAAATGCTTTGTGACACGGCTCATCCTAATGCTGCACACAAAAAACTTGCAGAATTAGAAAAAGCAGGAAAATTAAAAGCCATTGTGACCCAGAATATTGATAACCTGCATCAGATGGCAGGAAGCAAATGTGTGCTGGAGCTGCATGGAAGTGTATATAGAAATTACTGTATGAAATGCGGTGCATTTTATGATTTCAAATATATGAAAAAGAGCGAAGGTGTCCCGAAATGTGAAAAATGCGGCGGCATTATTAAACCGGATGTGGTTTTGTACGAAGAAGGATTAGACCAGGAGATTATCAGGAATTCTGTGAAAGCTATTTCAGAAGCAGATGTGATGATGATTGGAGGTACTTCTTTATCTGTTTATCCGGCAGCATCCTTGATTGATTATTTCAGAGGCCGTTACTTGATTGTAATCAACAGGGATGAAACACCGAGAGATGGTATGGCAGATTTGGTTATCAATGAACCTATTGGGCAGGTTTTTGAAAAGATTCATATTTAAGAGAGGTTTTGATACATGAATTATGATTATGAAGTAGGCGATATCGTAAAATTAAAAAAGCAGCATCCCTGTGGGAGTCATGAATGGGAAATTCTGAGAGTTGGGGCAGATTTCCGTTTGAAATGTCTTGGATGTGGACATCAGGTGATGCTTTCCAGAAAACTGGTAGAAAAAAATACCAGGGAACTTCGAAAAAAGTCCCCTAGCTGATGCTTTTCCGATATGCCAAGGGGGTCATTTGATAGTATTCCTGAAAGCGTTTTCCAAAATAGCTTTGATAATTAAAACCACAGCAAGTGCTGATCTCAGAGACAGATAGACTGGTGGTTTTCAAAAGTTCAGCGGCTTTACGGAGACGGTAGGAAATCACATACTCAAACGGTTTCTGGCATACATATTTTTGAAAACAGCGGAAACATTCACTTCGGCTGATACGGGCTGCACCTGCAATGTCTTCTATGGTGATAGAATCCTGATAGTGATTATGGATATAGGAAAGCATTTCCTGTGTTCGCTCTTTCAGGAGGATATCTTTATCCATAGAGGACATTTTTTGTTTCTGCAAAAGTCCGGTCCGAAGGAGTGTCCACATGGCGTTTAAATTTGCAAGAATTTGCATTTTACAGCAGGTGTCGGGATGCCGGTGGGCATAAGCAGCGGAAGAGAGAAGACGGACAATTTCTCTTTGCCAGGGGATTTTAGAAGAAAAGCAGAAACCTCCTAAAGAAGGATTGTTAAGAATCGGAAGAATCTCTTCACAATAGATATCACTGTCCTTTGGAGCCAGAAATTCCGGTGCAAAGATCAAGGTCATATGCCTGGTATCTGACCCAGGGCGGGCTGCTCTAGTAGAATGGAGAACATTAGAATTTACAAACATAGCATCTCCTGTATGAAGTTCATAGGAATTTCCGTCAATCTGTGCCAGGACAGTTCCATTTAAAATAATATTAAACTCTAGTTCACGGTGCCAGTGAAGCGTCATGCTTTCCATAGGATAGTTTTTATACAGGGCATCATAAGTCTGGAAGGGAAAGCCGGCATGTCCATGTCTTTTCAGTTCTTCCAAGGCATCAGAGGTAAAAATCCGCTGTTCCATACAGTATTCCTCCTTTTGGGATGATAGTGATAAAAATAAATACTTTTATAATAGAAAAAAGAAAAAACTGTTACTATAATTATAAAAGATTTTAAGGCAAAGTCAATGGAGGAGAAGAGTGGATGGAAAATAAAAAGAAAAGGATTTTTATGTGTGTATCAGGAGTATTAATCTGTGGTATCAGTGTGGGGTTTTTCAAATGCGCAGCTTTTGGCGTGGATCCGTTTCAGTCATTTATGGCAGGACTTGATGCACTTTTGCCCATAGAATTTGGAACCTTGTATGTAATAGCAAATCTGTGCCTGCTTCTGTTTAGTCTCGTTGCAGACCGGCATTATATTGGACTGGCAACAGTGATCAATCTGTCTGTACTTGGATATGTAGCTCAATTTTCACATGAATTTTTGCTGAAGCAGTTTCCGAATCTTGGGGTAGGGGGAAGAATTTTATTTTTAATAGTGGGGATTGTGATCATGTGCCTGGCCTCCTCTTTTTATTTTATGGCAGATTTAGGTGTATCCACTTACGATGCTGTGGCTTTGATCATTGTAAATACGTGGAAAATAGGAAAGTTTGGATATGTGAGAGTGATCTGTGACCTGGTTTGTGTGTTTATGGGAATCGGATTATATCTTGCATCCGGCAAAGCAGTATCCCAGATAGCCGCTATCGTTGGTGTGGGGACTATTATTACAGCCTTTTTTATGGGACCATTGATTGAATTTTTCAATGTACATGTATCAAAACCATTTTTATACGGAAAAAATAAAAAAAGTCTTGAAAAGAAAGTAGAGATATGTTAAAATAGGAACTCGTGATATATTATTATCCTTGTTCCCTGCCAGTCAGGGAGCCAAAAGACCAAAAGGAGGTACAACAAGCATGAACAAATACGAATTAGCATTAGTCGTAAATGCCAAGATTGAAGACGAAGCTCGTGCAGCAGTAGTGGAAAAAGCAAAAGGCTATATTGCCCGTTACAACGGTACAGTAACAGAAGTTGAAGAATGGGGCAAGAAAAGATTAGCTTACGAAATCCAGAAAATGCGCGAAGGTTACTACTACTTCATTCAGTTTGAAGCAGATGCTGCTTGCCCAGCAGAAGTAGAACGTCATGTACGTATTATGGACAATGTTTTAAGATATTTAGTTGTTAAAAAAGAAGCTTAATATCTTCTGGGGATTATAATTTCCAAGACATAAAACGTGATTCATTCTAATTGACGATTTTTAGAATATGAGGTGATTAGATGAATAAAGTAATTTTAATGGGACGTTTGACCAGAGATCCTGAGGTAAGATATTCCGCAGGTGAAAATTCAATGGCGATTGCCAGATATACATTAGCTGTTGACCGCCGTTTCAAAAGAGACGGAGAAGCAAGTGCAGACTTTATTGGCTGCGTAGCTTTTGGAAGACAGGCAGAATTTGCAGAGAGATATTTCCGTCAGGGTATCCGTATTGTGGTGACTGGAAGAATTCAGACCGGAAGCTATACTAACAAAGATGGCAATAAGGTTTACACTACAGATGTAGTTGTAGAAGAGCAGGAATTTGCAGAGAGCAAAGCTGTCAGTGACAGTCATACATCACATGGTTCTTCTATGGGAGCAGGATTTGGGGCACCATCCCAGGCTGCACCTGCACCGAGTGCTGCATCAGCAGATGGATTTATGAATATCCCGGATGGAATTGACGAGGAACTTCCATTTAGTTGAGATGAGAAATGGAAGCAATATTGATAGGAGGTAAACAATCATGGCTTACGAAAAAGGTAATAGACCGGATTCTCCAATGAAGAGAAGAGGCGGACGCAGAAGAAAAAAAGTTTGTGTATTCTGCGGACAGGAAAATAACGAAATCAGCTACAAGGATGCAAACAAACTGAAAAGATACGTATCTGAGAGAGGAAAAATTCTTCCAAGAAGAATCACAGGAAACTGTGCAAAACATCAGAGAGCTCTTACAGTTGAGATCAAGAGAGCAAGACATCTGGCAATTATGCCATACGTTCAGGACTAATTGTCGGGTAACGTTTGCAGCTGGGTGAACGAAAGATTAAACAAAGCACACTGTATTGCGGTACAGTGTGCTTTTTCTGTGCAGTTTGATGGAGGCGTTCTTTTTTTAAGTTGTATATTAGGCAAAATAATGGTATAATGTTACGAAAGTTTCCTAATTTAAGAAAAGTATCGGCAGGTGTAGATATGGATGGAAAAATCAAGATTAAAGGCCAGTTAAAATTTTATATGCAGTGGCCGGTGATTCTGAGTATATTACTGATGGTGATGGATGTGCTAGTCTTTACTGTCAGTGTGAAGGCAGGAACTCTGGTAGCTATCTTTCTGGCTGCTTACATCCTAATCGTTGTTTTCCTGTATTTTCATAGCAGGACAATGATTATGAATGAATTGATTTCCTTTGCAACCCAATATGGACAGGTGCAGAAAACTTTGCTGAATGAGTTTGCAGTGCCTTATGCCCTTCTGGATTGCAATGGTAAGATGTTGTGGATGAACGAATCTTTCTCAGCACTTACAGGGAAGAACAAGAGATATAGGAAAGGGATTTCCACCCTGTTTCCTGAAATTGCAGCAGATAAGCTGCCAAAAGAGGAAGATAAAGAAGTAAACGTAAAGTTTAATGAGAGAGATTACAAGGTGCTGATGAAATCCGTTTCCATGAAAAAGCTTATGGAAGAATCAGGATTAGTGGAGATGGAGGAACATAGTGATCTGATTGCACTTTATCTTTTTGATGAGACAGAACTGAATCAGTTTATCCGCCAGAAAGAAGATGAAAAGCTGGTGACAGGACTTCTGTACTTAGATAATTATGAAGAGGCTCTTGATAGTGTAGAAGAAGTAAGACGTTCTCTTCTGGTTGCACTGATTGAGCGTAAGCTTGGTAAATATTTCAGTGAAGTGGACTGCCTGTTAAAGAGGCTGGAAAAAGATAAGTTTATTCTGGTTATGCGTCAGAAATCACTGGAAGAGTTGAAGAAAAAAAGATTCAATATTCTGGAAGATGTCAAAACGGTTAATATTGGAAATGATATGGCAGTGACAATCAGTATCGGTATCGGGCTGAACGCTCCGACCTATGCTCAGAGTTATGAGTATTCTCGTATTGCTATTGATTTGGCTCTTGGCCGTGGTGGTGACCAGGTTGTTATCAAGGACAGAGATCAAATGACCTTCTTTGGTGGCAAATCCCAGCAGATGGGCAAAAATACCAGGGTAAAAGCCAGAGTGAAGGCTCATGCACTCAGAGAATTTATGATCAGTAATGACAAAGTAATTGTCATGGGACATAAGATTTCAGATGTGGATTCGATTGGTGCCGGAATCGGTATCTACCGTGCAGCAAAATCATTAAATAAGAGAGCGCATATAGTCGTGAATAATCCTACCATGTCTGTGCGGCCGATTATTGACAGCTTCCGTCAGAACTCAGATTATGATGAGCATATGTTTATCAACAGTGAGGAAGCAAGGGAGCTGGTTGATAACAATACCGTAGTGGTTGTAGTGGATACCAATAAACCAAGTTATACAGAGTGTGAAGAGTTGCTTCATAAGACAAAAACGATTGTAGTCTTAGACCATCACAGACAGGGAAGCGAAGTGATCAGTAATGCGGTTCTTTCTTATATAGAACCTTATGCATCTTCTGCCTGTGAGATGGTTGCAGAGATTTTGCAGTATTTTTCTGATGATATCAGGATTTATAATATCGAAGCAGATGCCCTGTATTCTGGTATCATGATTGATACCAACAATTTTACATCCAAAACAGGTGTGAGGACATTTGAAGCAGCGGCATTTCTGCGGAGGTGCGGTGCGGATGTGACAAGAGTACGGAAAATGTTCAGGGATGATGTGAAATCTTATAAAGCAAAGGCAGAAGCAATCCGGAATGTGGAGACTTATAAGAAGAGTTTTGCTATTGGTGTATGCCCAAGTGAAGGAATTGACAGCCCTACAGTTGTGGCTTCCCAAGCCGCAAACGAACTGCTGAATGTAGACAGTATTAAGGCGAGTTTTGTTCTTACAGACTATCAGGGTAAAATTTATATTAGTGCAAGGGCTATCGATGAGGTGAACGTCCAGATTATTATGGAGCGATTGGGCGGTGGCGGTCATATTAATATGGCTGGTGCCCAGCTTCCTGGAGTTTCTGTGAATGAAGCTATAAGCCAGCTAAAGGCAACTCTTGACCAGATGATGAATGAAGGAGACATAGAAGCATGAAAGTAATTTTAATTGAAGATGTAAAATCATTAGGAAAAAAAGGACAGATGGTAAATGTCAGTGATGGCTATGCAAGAAATATGCTGTTCCCGAAAAAACTGGGAATTGAAGCTACACCAAAAAATATTAATGATTTAAAACTGCAGAAAGCACATGAAGAGAAGGTTGCACAGGAAAACCTGGAAGCAGCAAAAGCATTTAAGGCAGAACTGGAGACTAAGCAGGTAACAGTTTCTATCAAAGTCGGAGACAATGGCAGAACTTTTGGTTCTGTATCTACCAAGGAAATCGCTGAGGCAGCAAAGGCACAGCTTGGCTATGACATTGACAAGAAAAAAATGCAGCTTGCGAATCCGATCCGTGAGCTTGGAACTACGATGGTTCCTGTAAAACTGCATACACAGGTGACAGCAGAACTGAAGGTTGTAGTGAAGGAAGCGTAAGAAGGGAGTCTCTGCCGTATGGAAGAAGCACTGATAAAGCGGATACTGCCTCATAGCCTGGAAGCAGAGCAGTCGGTAATCGGATCAATGATCATGAGCAAGGATGCTATTGTGGAAGCCTCTGAACTGATTACCGGTGCAGATTTTTATCAGCAGCAGTATGGAATTGTGTTTGAAGCAATGGTGGAGCTTCATGAAGAAGGGAAAGCAGTAGACCTGGTAACACTTCAGGACAGGCTGCGTGAGAAAGAATTGCCTCCGGAGATATCCAGTATGGAATTTGTCCGTGACCTTCTGGCAACGGTTCCTACTTCTGCAAACGTAAAATACTATGCGGAAATCGTAGCAGAAAAATCCATGCTCAGGAAACTGATTAAAACTACAGAAGAAATCGGTAATCTCTGTTATCTTGGAAAAGAAAAAACACAGGATATTCTGGAAGTGACAGAAAAGAAAATATTCGATTTAGTACAGAATAGGGGGAATGAGGAATTTGTTCCTATCCGCCAGGTGGTATTAAACGCTATTGAGAAGATAGAGAAGGCATCCAGAACCCAGGGGAGCGTTACGGGTATTCCTACCGGCTTTATTGATTTAGATTACAAAATGTCAGGTTTTCAGCCTTCAGATTTGATTCTGGTAGCTGCCAGGCCGTCTATGGGAAAAACGGCCTTTGTTTTGAATATTGCCCAGTATATGGCGTTTCATAACGATGTTACAACTGCAATCTTCAGTCTGGAAATGTCAAAGGAGCAGCTTGTAAACCGTCTTCTGGCATTGGAATCCAAGGTGGATTCCCAGAATATCAGAACAGGTAATCTGGAAGATGAAGAATGGGCAAAGCTGATAGAAGGAGCAAATATTATCGGGAAATCTCATCTGATTATTGATGATAAACCTGGTATTTCTATTTCAGAACTCCGCTCAAAATGCAGAAAATACAAGATGGAGCATAATCTTGGAATTATTTTTATCGACTATTTGCAGCTTATGACAGGAAGTGGAAGAAGTGAATCAAGGCAGCAGGAAATTTCAGAGATTTCCAGGTCTTTGAAAGCTTTGGCGAGGGAATTAAACGTGCCGGTGGTTGCATTGTCCCAGTTGAGCCGTGCGGTGGAACAGAGGCCGGATCACAGACCTATGCTTTCTGACTTGCGTGAATCAGGAGCTATTGAGCAGGATGCAGACGTAGTAATGTTTATTTACCGTGACGATTACTACAATAAAGATTCTGAAAATAAGAACATTGCAGAAATTATCATTGCCAAACAGAGAAACGGCCCCATTGGTACAGTAAATCTTGTTTGGATGCCGAATTATACAAAATTCGTGAATATGAAGAAATAAGTAGATTTTTAAGAAAAGAGGTTGTCTTTGGGCAATCTCTTTTTGTACGGAGATATGTTTTGTCGAACTCATTTTCTTGCATTTTCAAACTTGTTTGTTATAATAAGAGAAGAAGAAAAGAAAGGGGCCAGTATATGCAGGAGACCGTTTACTCAGTATCTGAAGCGGTAAAAATATTGGAAATCAAGTCACATGTACTTAGGTACTGGGAAGATGAGATGAAGATTCCGGTTCAGAGAAATGAGATGGGACACAGATACTACACCCGATATGATATTCAGGTTTTTCTGAGTATAAATGAACTGAAGAAAAAAGGGTATTCTCTGAAGGAAATCGGAAAGCTCATACCCCTTTTTTATTATAATTCCACAAAGGATATACAAAACGATCAAGAGACGAAAGTACATAAGGTTTTGAAAGGGAAAAACAAGAAAAGAGCAAGTGTACCGGAAGAAAGCAGGATTCCTGTGGAATTTATGGAAGCAATCAGCAAAATCGTGCTGGAAAGGATGAAAGAAGAAAATTCAGAAGAGGCCAGATATAAGAGGTTTGATGAAAGAATCAGGAATTATCAGCAATCCAGGCGCGAGGTTGCAGCATCGGAAGAAAAAAGTAAGGCAAAGAAAAACAGGAGAAAGATATAAGAGTGTTTTCTTGTACGGATAATTGACAGAAGAAAAGGATGACAATATGAAGCGGCCAGTTACTTATAGAAAAGTACGAAAGAGATATTTGAACAGTATGGAATACATGCGGAAGAAAATGTGGAGTCATATGACAATTCTTAGTGTGATAGCACTGGGAGTTATTGTGTATGCAGTATTCTGTACGGTTTATATGAAAAACCAGGATACAAAGGCTACCAAGGAGTATGTGGAAAACTATACAGGTCAGATTGCAAATATGATTAAGATGGATGTAAATGATGTTTCCAATACCGTGTGCAGTCTGTCAAAGGCAGTGGAAGAAGACCATGCAAGAGGTGACCTGGAGAACTTTCTGAGACAGAAGCGTGCTCTGTATAATATGGACTTTATTGCAGTGTGTGATTTGCAGGGGGACATTGAGACTATTGTAGGAGAGTTTCAGGGAAACCAGGAACAGATGGAAGAAGTAAAGAATGAGAAAACATTCAGAGAAGCATTAGATAAACAGTCATGCGGAGTCGGAGTTTCTGATGGTTATGTTCTGTTTGCAAAGAATCTCTATCAAAACGGAGAAAAAACAGGTACCTTTTGGGTAGGGAATAAGGAAGAAAAACTGCGGAATATTTTTACAACAAAAATTTTCCAGAAAGAAAAAAGCGGCAGTTTTATTCTTGACGGAAAAGGTGAAATTCTTCTCGCATCGAATCCGGACAGTCCTTACACAAGCATGACAGAACTTTTGGAACAGGGAAAAGTTTATAAAAATACGATTGAGAATATATCCAAAGAGATTGCAGAAGGCAGAAATAGCGTATTTGCATTCAGAGAGGACTCAGGTAAGGAATTTTTCTTTACTTGTATAGGAATTGGAATTAATGACTGGGCAGCAGTTACTGCAATGCCTTCTGATTTGTTTACAGGATTTTCGGATGTCTATGTAAAAGAGATGCTTGCCTGCATTTTAGCTGTATTTATTATCTTCTTCGCCTTTTTTATGCTTCTGTTCCGCAGTAACGTAGAGAATGGAGGTAAATTAGAACGGCTTGCATTTGTTGATGAAATTACAGGCGGAATTAACCGGACAGAGTTCAGAATCAGATATCATGAATTGTGCAGAAAACAAAAAGCAGACCAGTTTACACTGGTTTTGATGGATTGTGAAGATTTTAAAATGATTAACAAATCACTGGGGGATAAAAACGGTGATAAAATGCTGAAATATTTTTATTCTGTGATCAGTGATTCGCTGAAGAAAGAGCAGGAAGAGTTTGTGTCCAGGACAGAAATGGACCACTTTTTTATCTTTCTGAGAGAAAAGGATCAGGATGTTGTACGGGAACGGATTGGGCATATTGTGGAGCGTATCAATTCATTCCAGGATACAGATATTTCACGGTTTGATGTTTCCTTCTGGTTAGGAGCCTGTCCTGTAGAAAACAATGATTTGGATTTAACACTGCTTCAGGACCGGGTACGTGCAGTGGTGCAGAGGCAGACAACTAAGGAAACAGGTACTCTCATTTATTATGACAAGGGATTGTCCGAAAAAATGGAGAGAGAGCAGGAGCTGGAGCATCTTTTCGAAGAGTCTTTTACGAATGGAAACTTTCAGGTATATTTCCAGCCTAAAGTGAATGTGCGCAAGAAAAAAGTTTCAGGTGCAGAAGCGTTAGTCCGCTGGTTTCTTCCTGGAAAGGGTATGGTATCGCCTGGAGAGTTTATTCCCTTGCTGGAGAAGAATGGAAAAATCATAAAATTGGACAGATATGTGTTTGAAAAAACCTGTATGTGGATAAAAAACTGGTGTGATCAGGGAAATCAGGCATTCCCAATTTCTGTGAACCTTTCCAGAAGTCATTTTGTGGATGAGAATTTCCTGGAGGATTTTGTTAAAATTTCTGATGAATATCAGATTGAGCACAGCCTGATTGAATTTGAAATCACAGAGGCTGTCTTGCTGGATGCTTCCCAGATAAAAAATGTTAGGGAGGGGCTTCAGATGATTCATCAATATGGATTTAAATGTTCCATTGATGATTTTGGAACAGGATATTCTTCCTTGAGTCTTCTTCAGGAATTTGATATTGATACATTGAAATTAGACCGTTCTTTTTTTCAGGATATTCATAATTCCAAAGCAAGAGATGTGGTGGCTTGTATTGTGGATATAGCGAAAAAGCTGGATATGAAGACTGTGGTGGAAGGGATTGAGACTTTGCAGCAGGTGGAATATCTTCAAGAGATGCAATGCGGTACCATACAGGGATTTTTCTTCTCACGCCCCCTTCCTGTGCAGGAATTTGAACAGTGGATATGCCAGTTTGAGATATCAGAATATCTGAAAAGTGAGGAATAGAAAGATTTCAGTAATAATAAGCAGGAAGCAACAAAAGGCTGCCGGAAAACCGGCAGCCTTTATGTTCATTATGTAATAATGATTACTCTTCTACAATAGCTTCTGTAGGACATACACCTGCGCATGTTCCACAATCTACACATGTATCAGCGTCGATAACGTATTTTCCATCGCCTTCAGAGATAGCTTCTACTGGACATTCGCCTGCGCATGTTCCGCAGCTTACACATTCGTCTGTAATAACATATGCCATGATCGTATCCTCCTTATTTTTTCTGAATCAGAAGATTCACTTCTTAGAGATATTCTAATATATTTATACCTATAATACAAGTCCTATTTTTTATACATAGGAAAAACAGTTGAATATAACCGGGAAAGAGATTATAATGGAACGAGAAAACATAAAGGAGGAACAAACTCATGAAAGTAACATCTGATATGACCATTGGTGAATTAATCCGTATGGATCAGAACATTATTCCGATTCTTATGAGAGCTGGTATGCACTGCATCGGATGCCCATCCGCTCAGGGTGAGTCTCTGGCAGAAGCTGCTATGGTTCACGGAATTGACGGAGAACTGTTGATTGCACAGATTAACGATTTTCTGGAAAATAAATAATCCGGTATAAATGATTTAGGGAAACAACAACCCCCTGTGAGGAGAAAACTGAGAATCAGTTTATCTTTCGCAGGGGGTTCTTTTCGCATCTTTAGATGTTTATAAGTTTTTCCAGAGCATTTCCCAAGATGACACCTTGGCTATGTTCGCTCAAATATGCTTCTCTTGCCGGAGATAAGGTGGTTCCACGGCCGTATTCAGAAAGCATATTGCATACTTTGTTGAAGTCCTCAGGGGAGGTGCCTTCCTGATGCAGAATCAGGCCATATTCGCCGGTTTTATTATCTTTATACAGAGTGTTAAAGCCCTGGAAGAAATGATTTAATGCATGGGCTGCTTCGATGGCTGTATCAAGATTTGGGAATAGGTACTCCCTCATAATATTGACAGAAATAGCTGGTTCCTTTGTATCCTGGACAGCATCCTTGGCAGGGGTATCAGGGGATTCTTTCTTCAGGCGTTCCATTGCCTTGGTTTTTGCTTCGTAAATCTTATGGAAGATATCCAGAATATCATCAGCACCTTCCAGTTCTAATGGGGGAGTATTTCCAGAGGAGGAATTGTCACCAGAGAAAGGTGTAAATTTAGAAAATCTGGTGTCCAGTTCTTCTGGATCCTCTACTTTTGAAATAATCAGAATAATACTGTCTGCTGAAACGGGGATGGCTTCAATCATAAGAGGAATATTGTCAGCTTCAAAGCCGAATTCTGAGTTTGCCTGCTGCATCATATCACGGAAAAGATCCTTGGCTTTTTCTGTTCCATAGGCCAGCTCGCTTAACCGGATATGCCGTTCTTCTAAATCAGCCCGGGTAAGAGTACACCGGATTTGGTTATCATTAATTTTTTCTATTTTCATAACATCACTCCTGTCTGAGTATTGTTCTAAAGATGCTATTTTTCCTTTTATATTATATACTATGCATTGTCAGGTTGTAAAGATGGAAAAAACACAGCTACCACATAAAAAATAGCTTGCGGGAAAATTACCTGAATGCTATAATAAAACCAGATAGAAAAAGTACCCCAAATCCTAAGGAAAGGGGGAAAATCGTTTTTTATTATATTTTCATTTCATTATTCTTTTACTATTCATTTTGCAGCAGTCCGCTGCGGTGGTTTTATACATTCTGTATGACCACAGGATTTCCAGATAAAGAATAAAGACTTCATGTTAAGAAACATTTGGGCTTCAAAATACATGGGACTTTTTCTATCTCTTTTGTATCTGAATGAGATCGTTTTATGACAGGAAAAGCAGGATGATAATATATCACAAATTCTTAACAGGCCTGCCGGGAGGAACTATGGAAAAAAGAGAAAATGGGAATCTGTACCGGGAATTAGAGGAATACCGGGAGATGGGGATTCCACTGTATTTGAACGGAAGAGAAAGTACGCCGGGGCGTATCGCCAGGGCATACCGGATTGCAGAAGAAGGCGATTATATGCGTGATTACATTCAGGATGAAAAGGGAAGAGTTCAGGGGCTGGCCTTTGATTATGTACAGGATGATTCCCTTAATAATTATGTACATAGAAGAAAAAATCTGAAAAAAACATGAAATCGGGAAGAAATTGATGACGAAAGAAAAAAATATGGTATAATTAAAAAGATAAAGAACAAAAGAATGATCTAGAAGGAGCTGAAAAATGGCAAAGCGAAAGAGAAGAAGAAGGAACAGCAGCCTGATATCTGTGCTGGTGGTTCTGCTTCTGGTGATAGTGGTAGGAGCAGTGGGTGTAATTACCAGCCTGATCAAGAAATATACACCGTCAGATGTCAGAATGGGGCTGGAGGATTATTATAAGATTCAATCAGACGATGAGGTCGTGCTGATACTTCAGAATTCAGTGAGTGAGGCCAGGGGGAAGGTGTTAGATGGTATGGTGTATCTTCCTTACCAGACAGTGACAGAGACTCTTGGAGGAAGATTCTACTGGGATCAGATATCTCAGAAGATGCTGTACACGACTCCTGATACGATACTGGAGATTACACCTGGAAGCAGCACCTATCTGTCTGGTGGGGAAGAGGTTCAAAAAGAATATGAAATTGTACAGGAAAAAGGGGATGAGTATTATATTGCCTTAGATTTTCTGGAAGAGCATATGAAGATTCAGGGAAAGACTTACGAAAACCCAGCCAGGACAGTCATTACTTATAAATGGAAAACCATAGAAACCATGACAGCAGATGAAGATACGGTAATCCGGTATCAGGGAGGAATCAAAAGCCCGATTTTAACAGACGTTAAGAAAGGCGATACCCTGACTCTCTTAGAAGAAATGGAAAACTGGTCAAGAGTGATGACAGCAGATGGTATCGATGGATATGTGGAAAAGAAATATGTGAGCAAGCCACAGGAAACAGAATTGGTGTACGAAGGCAGATATGAAGAGAATTATACCAGCCTTACAAGAAATCATAAGATTAATCTTGCTTGGCATCAGGTGACTTCCGAGGCGGCAAATGAGACTTTTGAAGATGCAGTAAAGGATGCAAAAGGTGTAAATGTAATTTCCCCTACCTGGTTTTCCATTACCAGCAACGAGGGAACGATTTCTTCTCTTGCAAGTGCAGATTATGTTAATAAAGCCCATGCAAAAGGAATGGAAGTATGGGGACTGATTGACAATTTCAGTGAGGATATCAGTACGCTGGAAACACTGTCAAACAGAGAGTCCAGAGGACATATTATCCAGAAATTGTCAGAAGAAGCAAAAAGAGTGGGGCTTGACGGGATTAATGTGGATTTTGAAGCTTTGAAGGAAGAAGAAGTACCCCATTTTATCCAGTTCCTGAGAGAGTTGTCCATTACATGCAGAGCTAATAATCTGGTACTTTCCATCGATGATCCGGTTCCTCAATATACTTCTTTTTATAACCGGAAGGAACAGGGAATCATAGGTGATTATGTGATCATTATGGGATATGATGAACATACCATAGGTTCTGAAAAGGCCGGATCTGTAGCGTCTCTTCCTTTTGTGGAAGAAGGAATCCGCCTGACACTGGAGGAAGTTCCGAAGGAAAAAGTGATCAATGGAATTCCGTTCTATACCAGATTGTGGACAGAAGCAAATAATGGGACAGTAAGCAGTAAGGTCTTTGGTATGGACGAAGCAGATCAGTATGTGAGTGAAAAAGGGATGGACATCTATTGGAACAATGATGTTTCACATAATTACGGAGAATTGCAGACAGAAAACGGTATTGAAAAAATCTGGCTGGAAGATGAAGAATCTCTGGAAGCCAAAATGCAGCTAGTAGAAAAATATGAATTGGCAGGTTCTGCGGCATGGAAGCTTGGATTTGAACGTGCAGATGTGTGGGCAGTGATCAGCAAATATTTACAGTAAGAAAAAACAGAGGTGGAGTATGATGACAGAATTTGAGATGTTAAAGACAAGCTTGATGGGCGGCTATGATAAGGAAGAGGTTCAGGAACTCATTCAGAGAATGAGAGATGAGATGGCAGAGGCACAGGTGAACTTCAGAAAACAGTTAGCGGAGAGAGATGAGAAGATTGCAGAGCTTCAGAAACGCATCGAATTAAAAGATGCTTATCAGGTGCGGATGGAAGAGAACATCAAAGAGAAATACCAGAAATATATTGATAATTATGAGAGTATCGGAAAGCTGGTATTTGATGCCCAGTTAAAAGCAGAAAGTATGGAGAAAGAGACACAGGAAAAATGTGACCAGATGATTGCAGAGGCAGAAGCAGAAGCCAGACGCAGAGTGGAATCCGTACAGTCTGAGATTGATGATAAGCTGGTAGAAGGAAAGAAGAAGTATCTTGCTGTTCAGGAAGAAATGAACGGAATCGTAGAATTGATCAATCAGGCTCAGCGCAGATTTATGTCTTCTTATAAAGAAGTGCACCAGATTATCAGCAGTATGCCAACCTCTCTGAATGATATTGAGGATGAGATGGAACTGGAGATTCATAAACTGCAGATGCCGGAAGAACCAGAGGAGGAAGCAGGAGAAGAGGAAGAACTTCACCTTGGGGACACTCAGGAACTGGATATTTTAGACTCCCTGGATGATATTGCAGAATTAGAAGAGTTTGATGAAGAAGACGAGGAAGACGAAGAGGATGAGGACAGCAGGCTGGCTCTTCAGATTTCCAGATTATTAAGCGAAGAAGATGAAGCAATGCTGGAAGACGAACTGGAAGAATTTTTAAAAGAGTAGATTGGGATACAGGCGGAGTGCAGGAGCATTCCGCCTTTGCTATGTGGATTGAATTCTGATATTGCAGCATATATTGATAGAGAAAATGCCTGTAAAGGAAGAACAATATGAGAAATCGCTGGGCAAGACGGTGCATGGCTCTGTGTATGCTTTTGTCAATTTATCTGCTTTCCAGGGAAGGTGCAATACTGGTGGGAAAAGCAGGAGAAAATCAAAAGGGAGTGATCATGATTGACAGTGGACATGGAGGAATTGACCCGGGAGTAGTGGGGATTGGAGAACTTCAGGAAAAGGATGTAAATCTGAAAATTGCGAAAGCACTGGCACAGGAACTGCAGAAAGAAGGATATCAGACTATTCTTACAAGAGAAGAGGATAAAGGGTTATATGACCAGGACAGCAGGAATAAGAAAGTGCAGGATATGCAGAACCGGTGTGCTATGATAAAGGAAAAAAAGCCTTTACTCACTGTAAGTATCCATCAAAATAGCTATGAAGATGAAGCTGTATGTGGTCCTCAGGTGTTTTACTATAAGGATTCTGTCAAAGGGGGCAAACTTGCAAGGTGTATTCAGGAAGAATTAAACACACAGCTTGAAGTTACAAATCCAAGAACAGAAAAAGCAAACAGTACCTACTATTTGCTGAAACGAAGTGAAGGAATATTAAATATTGTGGAGACAGGATTTCTGACAAATTCTCGGGAAGCAGAATTGCTGAATACAAAAGAATACCAGAAAAAGTGTGCAAGGGCAATTTGTGACGGTATTCTAAAATTTCTAAAAACTGTGGAAAAGAACAATGGAAGTATGGTATGATGGAAAAGTACGAAGTGATAATTTAAGGAAGAAGAGGATGTACATTGAATACGAAAGTAGTCAAAGTGGATAGAGAACATCCTGACCAGGAGAAAATAAACGGTGCAGGAGAAGTTTTGAAACAGGGAGGACTGGTAGCTTTTCCCACGGAAACAGTCTATGGACTGGGCGGCGATGGACTAAATGCCGGTTCTTCAGAGAAAATTTATGCTGCAAAGGGCAGACCATCAGATAATCCTTTGATCATACATATTGCAGATATGGAAAGTCTTGCAGGGATTGTCAGGGAAGTGCCTGAGAAGGCAGTGAAATTGGCAGAGGAATACTGGCCTGGCCCCCTGACCATGATTTTTCAGAAAAATGACAGGGTGCCCTATGAGACAACAGGAGGACTTGACAGTGTGGCAGTGCGTATGCCAAGCCATCCAGTGGCAAAAGCCTTGATTCAGGCAGGAGGAGGTTATATTGCAGCTCCCAGTGCCAATACTTCAGGAAGGCCAAGTCCTACCAGGTCAGAGCATGTTGAGGAGGATTTATCCGGCAAGATTGATATGATTCTGGATGGCGGAGAGGTAGAAATTGGATTAGAATCTACCATTGTGGATTTTACTTCAGAAACTCCTGTTATTTTAAGACCAGGTTATATCAGTGAAGAGATGATCCGCCAGGTAATCGGGGATGTCTCTATGGATAAGGGGCTGCTGATTACTGACGCATCGGTGAAACCCAAGGCACCCGGAATGAAATACCGGCATTATGCACCAAAAGCAGGGCTTACGATTGTGCAGGGAAATGAAAAACTGGTGACAGAATATATCAACAGCCAATGTAAATGCCTGGAAGCAAAGGGACAAAGAGCTGGAGTCATCTGTACAGATGAAGACCAGGAACTCTATGATGCTGCGGTAGTGAAGAGCATCGGAACCAGAGAAGACGAGGAAGGAATTGCAAGGCATCTTTTCGGAATTCTCAGGGCATTTGATGAAGAGGATGTAACCTGTATTTTTTCTGAGGCTTTTGATACACCTCAGATGGGACAGGCTATTATGAACCGATTGTTAAAAGCAGCCGGACACCATATTATTTATCTGGAAGAAAAGGAGGAAAACCAATGATAGCATTAGGATGTGATCATGGAGGTTACGAATTAAAACAGGAGATTATTAAATATCTGGAGGAGAAGCAGATTGCATACAAGGACTTCGGATGTGACAGCACAGAGGCAGTAGATTATCCTGTTTATGCAAGAAAAGTAGGAACTGCTATCCAGCAGGGAGAGTGTGAAAAGGGAATTCTTATCTGTGGCACCGGTATCGGAATCTCTATTGCAGCAAATAAGATGAAAGGCATCCGTGCTGCTCTGTGTACAGACTGTTTTTGTGCAGAGGCAACAAGAGAGCATAATGACGCAAATGTATTAGCATTAGGCGGAAGAGTAGTAGGTCCGGGACTGGCAGTGAAAATTGTAGATACTTTTTTAAACACAGAATTTTCTCATGCACCGAGACATCAGCACAGAATAGACCTGATTGAAGGCTGAGATACTATAAACGAAAGAGATAAATAAGGAGAAGATACGATGGCAAAAGTATTAATTATGGAACACCCGCTGATTCAGCATAAAATTGGAATTATCCGCAGAAAAGAAACAAGCTCCAAAGAATTCCGTGAATTAGTAAGTGAAGTAGCAATGTTTATGGCTTATGAGGCAACCAGGGATCTGAAGCTTTCAGATGTAGAAATTGAGACTCCTCTGACAAAGACAACGGTAAAAGAACTGGCTGGAAAGAAAATGGCAGTAGTTCCGATTTTAAGAGCTGGTCTTGGCATGGTAGAAGGAATGCTGACCATGGTTCCGGCTGCAAAGGTAGGACATATTGGTCTTTACAGAGATCCTGAGACTTTAAAACCAGTAGAATATTACTGCAAGCTTCCTGCTGACTGCGGTGAAAGAGAAGTTTTCGTCACAGACCCTATGCTGGCTACCGGTGGTTCAGCAGTGGCAGCAATCACAATGCTGAAAGAAAAAGGCGTAAAGAATATTCATTTTATGTGTCTGCTTGCTGCACCGGAAGGAGTAAAAGCTTTGTCAGAGGCACATCCGGATGTGGATATTTATATTGGTGCGCTGGATGAGTGCTTAAATGACCACGGTTACATTGTACCGGGACTGGGTGATGCGGGAGACCGTATTTTCGGAACAAAATAAGAGGTGAGGAAGATGACAGGCAAGAGAGATGGCTATATTTCCTGGGATGAATATTTTATGGGGGTAGCCAAATTATCCGGTATGAGATCCAAGGATCCAAATTCTCAGGTGGGTGCCTGTATTGTGAGCCAGGACAACAAGATTTTGTCTATGGGCTACAATGGATTTCCTATAGGCTGTTCAGATGATGAATTTCCCTGGGGCAGAGAAGGGGATTCTCTGGATACAAAGTATTTGTATGTGACACACAGTGAATTAAATGCGATTTTGAACTACAGGGGCGGTTCTCTGGAAGGGGCAAAATTATATGTATCTCTGTTCCCATGCAATGAATGTGCCAAGGCAATTATCCAGGCAGGGATCAAGACCATTGTGTATGAATGTGATAAATATGCAGATACACCGGCTGTAAAAGCTTCCAAGAGGATGCTGGATGCAGCAGGTGTGAGGTATTATCAATATAATAAAACCGGGAGAAAGCTGGAGCTGGAAGTTTAAAACTTCCGGCTTTTCCTCTTGACAAAGGAGGAATTATCCAATAAAATTCAAAATAGTACAGGATTATAAGAAATTGGCTGGGAAGAGGAATAGTACACACAGGGAATGTCAAAGAGAGAGAGTCATAAGGTGAGAGACTTTTACAGAAACTATGTGGAACCTGCCTTGGAGCTGTCTGCGAAAGCAGAACGCGGGCTTGGGCGTTATAAAAGCAAAGGAAGTGGGCTGTCCGGATAAAAGTAGAGTATAACGGGCTGCTAAGAAGGGTGGTACCGCCGAGTGGAAGACATCGGTCCCTGAGATGGAGGGGATGACATGTCTTTTTTTTATATCATAGAAAATGATTTCCTGTAAGCATGGCGAGCCTCCCATAAAAACCTGTTAAACATAGAAGAGAGAAAAGGAGAATATCATGGCAAACAACAAAAAATTAGTAGAAGCGATTACTTCCATGGAAGAAGATTTTGCCCAGTGGTACACAGATGTGGTAAAGAAAGCAGATTTAATTGACTATACCAGCGTAAAAGGATGTATGGTCATTAAACCGGCAGGTTATGCAATCTGGGAAAATATCCAGCATGAACTGGACAGAAGATTTAAAGAGACAGGGGTGGAGAACGTATATCTGCCAATGTTTATTCCGGAAAGTCTTCTTCAGAAGGAAAAAGACCATGTAGAAGGATTTGCACCGGAAGTTGCATGGGTAACACATGGTGGTCTGGAACCATTGCAGGAAAGACTTTGTGTCCGCCCGACCTCTGAGACCTTATTCTGTGATTTCTATGCAAAAGAAATCCAGTCCCACAGAGATTTACCGAAAGTATATAATCAGTGGTGTTCCGTAGTACGCTGGGAAAAAACCACAAGACCATTCCTCCGCTCCAGAGAATTTTTATGGCAGGAAGGCCACACCGCACATGCAACAGCAGAAGAAGCAGAGGCAAGAACGGTACAGATGCTGAACCTGTATGCAGATTTCTGTGAAGAAGTGCTGGCGATTCCGGTAGTAAAGGGACAGAAGACAGACAAAGAAAAATTTGCAGGTGCAGAAGCTACTTATACCATTGAAGCTCTGATGCATGATGGTAAGGCACTGCAGTCTGGTACCAGCCATAACTTTGGAGACGGATTTGCAAAGGCATTTGGTATTCAATATACAGACAAGGAAAATAAACTTCAGTATGTACATCAGACATCCTGGGGTATGACTACCCGTATGATCGGTGCAATCATTATGGTACACGGAGATAACAGTGGTCTGGTACTTCCTCCTAGAATTGCTCCGGTACAGGCAGTTCTTATTCCAATCCAGCAGAGAAAAGAAGGCGTTCTTGAGACTGTAGAAAGATTAAATGCACAGTTAAAAGCAGCAGGAATCCGTGTGAAGACAGATGACACAGACAAGAGCCCTGGATTTAAGTTTGCAGAGCAGGAGATGAGAGGTATTCCGGTCCGTATTGAATGTGGTCCTAAGGATATTGAAGCAAACCAGGCAGTTGTGGTAAGAAGAGATACCAGAGAAAAAACTGTGGTTTCCCTGGACCGCCTGGCAGAAGGTGTACAGGAAATCCTGGATACCATGCAGAAGGAAATGCTGGAAAGAGCAAGAGCACACAGAGAGGCTCATACCTATGCCGTTACAGATTACGAAGAGTTAAAGAAAACAGTGGAAGAAAAACCAGGATTTGTAAAAGCAATGTGGTGCGGATGCAGAGAATGTGAAGATAAAATCAAGGAAGATGTGCAGGCTACATCAAGATGTATGCCATTTGAGCAGGAAACACTTTCTGATAAGTGTGTAGTATGTGGAAAACCTGCGAAAAAAATGGTTTACTGGGGCCGTGCTTACTAAGAAAGACAGGATATAGAAACAGGAGGAATGGCGAATGGTAATACAGATTCCGGAAAAAGTAAATAAAATCATTCATCTTTTGCAGGAAAACGGCTATGATGCATATGCAGTAGGAGGCTGTGTAAGAGACAGTCTTCTTGGCCGTATTCCTGCTGACTGGGATATTACCACTTCTGCCAGGCCTTTAGAAGTCAAAAATCTTTTTAAAAGAACCATTGATACTGGGCTTCAGCATGGAACCGTGACTGTGATGATGGGAAAAGAAGGATTTGAAGTGACAACTTACCGGATAGACGGTGAGTATGAGGACAGCAGACATCCCAAAGAGGTGATTTTCACAGGAAAGCTGGAAGAAGACTTAAAACGCAGAGATTTCACCATCAATGCCATGGCCTACAATGACAGAGAGGGATTGGTGGATGTGTTTGGAGGAGCGAAAGACCTGGAAAACCAGATTATCCGCTGTGTAGGAAATCCAAGTGAGCGTTTTACAGAAGATGCTCTCAGGATTATGCGGGCGGTCCGCTTCTCTGCCCAGCTTGGTTTTTCCATTGAGGAGGAAACAAAGAGGGCAGCAGGAAAACTGGCAGAGACATTGAAGAAAATCAGTGCAGAGAGGATTCATACGGAGCTTGTGAAGCTTTTGGTTTCGCCTCATCCACAGTATTTAAAGACAGCCTGGGAACTTGGAATCACCAAAGTGGTTTTGCCGGAATTTGATGCTATGATGGAAACAGGGCAAAATAATCCACACCACTGTTATACCGTGGGTGAGCATACATTGAAAGCACTGGAGAGTGTACGTGCAGACAGGGTACTCCGTCTGGCTGTTTTGTTTCACGATATGGGAAAACCGGAGAAACGTTCTACAGATGAAATGGGAATTGACCATTTTTATGGACATCAGAAAGCCAGCGAGGAAATTGCCAGAAGGATTTTGAGACGGCTGCGGTTTGATAATGACACCATTGCCGCTGTGACGAAGCTTATACTCTGGCATGAATGTCCCTGGGAGTGTACACCCTGTTCTGTAAGAAAGGCATTAAATAAAACAGGTGCAGAATTGTTTCCCATGCTTCTGGAAATCCGGCATGCGGACCTTATGGCACAGAGCACTTACAAAAGAGAAGAAAAACTGCAAAAACTTCTGGAAAGCCGGAGATTATACGAAGAAATCATGGAAAAACAGGAATGTATTTCTTTAAAAACCCTGGCTGTTTCCGGTAAGGATTTAATCGATGCAGGGATGAAACCTGGGAAGGAACTGGGAAAGACCCTGGATTGGCTTTTGCATCTGGTATTAGAAGAACCAGAAAAAAATACAAAAGAATATTTGCTTTCTAAGATAAAGAACGGTTGATTCTAACCCCATTTTCTCCTGCATACAATGAAAAGAACATAAACAATGGAGAAAAAGGGGGAGGAGCAAATGTATGACCGTGGTCTTGGAGTCTTAGAACAATATGGCCTGGAATCCACAGCCGTGTATCGTGGAAGAGGTTCTTTAATCTGTGAAACAGACAAAGGTCTGGTATTGATTAAAGAGTTTTGCGGTACACCTAAGAAGCTGGAATACCAGGCCTGTCTTTTGTCCTGTATCTCACAGAAAAGCCAGGTTCTTACAGATGAGATTTTGCAGAATCAGGAGGGGGAATATGTTTCTACCGATAAAGATAATATTCCCTATATTGTGAAGAAGTGGTATGAGGGAAGGGAATGTGATACCAGAAGCGAGAAGGATATTTACCGGGGAATCGGTTCCATGGCAGAGTTACATAGAGTAATGCAGATACCGGTACAGATTCATTATGTGAGGCAGCCTTTGACGGATGAGTTTACAAGGCATAATGCCCAGCTTCGTAAAATCAGAAAGTTTGTGAGCACAAAACGGAAAAAAAATGATTTTGAACTTGCATTTTTGGATACGATATACAGATTTCTGGGATACGGGGAACAAGCATTAAAGGAGCTGGAGACTTCCGGATACAACAGGCTCCGTCAGGAGTCCGTGGAACAGGGAAGGGTGTGTCATGGAGAGTTTAACCAGCATAATGTGCTGATGCTTAACGAAAAAAGAGGGCCTTGTTCTACCGCAGTGACAAATTTTGATAAATGCGGATTTGATGTACAGGTTTCTGATCTTTATCAGTTTATGAGAAAAATACTGGAAAAGCATGACTGGAATCTGTGTCTTGGAAAAGCGATGCTGGAGGCATACGAAGAGACCAGGCCGTTGTCCAAGGAAGAAAAAGAGAATTTGAAAATACGGTTTGCCTATCCGGAAAAATATTGGAAGCTGGCAAACTATTATTATACCCACAATAAAGCATGGATCTCTGCAAAGAATCTTGAAAAACTCAAACGTTTAACTGACCAGGAGGAAAAGTGGAGAAATTTTGTCCTGTCCCTGTAAAAAGGCAGATGAAAATAGAATAAACTCCTGTGCAGCATTTGAATTTTCCACGTTAATAGTGTATAATGTTTCTATTAATACACAGCCAAAAGCTGTACAGGAGGTAATAGAGATGGATTACAAAAAACTGTATGAAGAATGGCTCTCAAACCCGTATTTTGATGAGGGCACAAAAGCAGAGTTAAAAGCAATCGAGCAGGATGAGAATGAAATTAAAGAACGCTTTTATAAAGAACTGGAATTTGGTACAGCCGGACTTAGGGGTGTTATCGGTGCAGGAACCAACCGCATGAATATTTATACTGTAAGAAAGACCACACAGGGTCTGGCAAATTATATTGCAGCAGTAAACGGACAGGCAAAAGGTGTTGCCATTGCCTATGATTCCCGCCGTATGTCACCGGAATTTGCAAAAGAAGCAGCTTTATGCCTGGCAGCAAATGGCGTGAAGGCTTATATTTTTGATTCTTTAAGACCTACACCGGAATTATCCTATGCAGTACGCAAATTAGGATGTATTGCAGGTATTAATATCACAGCAAGCCATAATCCTCCGGAATACAACGGATATAAGGTATATTGGGAAGATGGTGCACAGATTACACCTCCTCATGACAGCGGAATCATGGCAGAAGTTCAGAAAGTAACAGATTTTAACACAGTAAAAACTATGGATGAAGCGGCTGCAAAAGAAGCAGGACTGTTCCAGGTAATCGGAAAAGAAGTAGACGATGCTTACATGGAAGAATTAAAGAGCCAGGTTATCCATATGGATGCTATCAAAGCTATGGCAAAAGAACTGAAAATTGTTTACAGCCCGCTTCACGGAACAGGAAATATCCCTGCAAGACGTGTTTTAAAAGAACTGGGATTTGAAAACGTCTATGTGGTAAAAGAGCAGGAACTTCCTGATGGAGAATTCCCAACCGTAAGTTATCCGAACCCGGAAGCAGATGAAGCATTTGAACTGGGGCTTAAACTTGCAAAAGAAGTGGACGCAGACCTGGTACTGGCTACTGACCCGGATGCAGACCGTTTAGGGGTCCGTGTAAAAGACAAAGATGGTGTTTATCATAATCTGACAGGAAACATGTCAGGATGTCTGTTAGCAGATTATGAAATCGGACAGAGAAAAGAAGTAAATGGCGGCCTTCCAGAAGATGGTGCTATGATTTCTACCATTGTTACTACAAATATGGCAGCAGCTATTGCAAAATACTATGGTGTGAAGTTTATTGAAGTGCTTACAGGCTTTAAATACATTGGACAGCAGATTTTAGGTTTTGAGACCAGTGGTGTAGGTTCTTATCTCTTTGGTTTTGAAGAAAGCTATGGCTGCCTGATCGGTACTCATGCAAGGGACAAAGATGCTATCGTTGCAACTATGGCACTTTGTGAAGCAGCAGCTTACTACAAAACAAAAGGCATGACTCTGTGGGATGCTATGATTGAAATGTATGAGCGTTACGGTTATTACAAAGATGACATTCAGTCTATCACCTTAAAGGGAATCGAAGGGCTTGCACAGATTCAGACAATTCTGGAAAACCTGAGAAAAAATCCACCAATGGAAATCGGAAATTACAAAGTTCTTTCTGCAAGAGACTACAAGGCAGATACAATCGTAGACATGGAAACAAAAGAAGTGAAATCTACCGGCCTTCCAAGTTCCAATGTATTGTATTATGACCTGACAGATGACGCATGGGTATGTGTACGTCCTTCCGGAACAGAGCCTAAGATTAAAATTTACTACGGAATCAAAGGAACTTCCATCCAAGATGCAGATGAAAAATCAGCAGCTCTTGGCAAAGAATTAAAAGAATTAATCGACAAAATGATGTAGTGAATCCTTTCAATATGCTTGACAAACCTGTGGAAAAAAGGTATAAATATCTGTAGACTGCACGAGAACCGCAGTGAAGCATCAGGTGCAGGACAGGCTCTTTTGGATGTCCTCCTGCATGGCTAAACTTATTTAGGAGGAATACTCATGAACAGAACAGAATTAGTTGCTGCTATGGCAGAAAAAACACAGTTATCTAAAAAAGATGCAGATTTAGCTTTAAAAGCTTTTATTGATGTTGTATCCGAAGAAATGCAGAAAGGTGAAAAAGTTCAGTTAG
Organism: uncultured Blautia sp.; assembly: GCA_900556555.1. GTDB lineage: Bacteria > Bacillota > Clostridia > Lachnospirales > Lachnospiraceae > Blautia. Next base: position 12,060 of record USPF01000018.1, on the reverse strand, counting down.
TAGGATTTGGTACTTTTGAAGTTTCTGAAAGAGCAGCAAGAGAAGGAAGAAACCCACAGACAGGTGAAACCATGACTATTTCAGCATCTAAATCTCCAAAATTCAAAGCTGGTAAAGCTTTAAAAGATTTAGTGAACGCATAAGATCCAAGATAAGTCTAAGAACAGGCTGCCGCAGGAAATTGCGGCGGCCTGATTTCATTTAAGGGAAAGGGAGTATCTATGAGATTAGATAAATATTTAAAAGTTTCCAGGCTGATCAAAAGAAGAACAGTGGCTAATGAAGCCTGTGATGCAGGCCGTGTGCTGATCAATGACAAACCGGCCAAGGCTTCTGCCCAGGTAAAGGCAGGAGATATTCTGGAAATTCAGTTTGGAAGCAAAAATGTCAGAGTAGAAGTCCTGGATGTCCAGGAAACAGTGAAAAAAGAAGCTGCCAGCGAACTGTTTAAATACTTATAATACAGGAGCAGCATAATCACCGGCATTCCCCCATATAATCTTTCATAAAGAAGATCATGTGGGGAGTGGTGATTTTTGGAAGAAAAATTGAATAAAACGGCTCACAGGCTTCAGATTACAGAACGGAAGAAAGGAAGCTTTACTGGAGTCAGGGATGTGAATTCCTTTGATGAAAAAGAAATCAGCCTGGTGATAGATGGGAGTGTTCTTACTGTACAGGGAGAAGGGCTTCATGTAACCAGACTGGATCTGGAAAAACAGGAGGTGGACATCCAAGGCCGTGTAGACAGCCTGATATACAGCCAGGGAACTGCAAAATCCAAAGGAGGAGAGGGAATGCTGAAAAGGCTTTTCCGTTAGCGTATGAGCAATTATATGCATCAGGAACTGGTATTTTTCTGCCGCACCTTTCTGGCAGGAGTTTTTCTGGCAGCCTGTTATGATATTCTCCGTGTTTTCAGGAAGCTGGCTGTACATAATACCTTCTTTATAGGAATGGAAGACATCTTGTACTGGTGTGTGGCAGGCTTTTTTCTTTTTTCTGTTATTTATGGGGAAAACGATGGTATCATCAGGATGTATGCACTTCTTTCTATTTGCCTGGGGGCGTGGATGTATCATGCAGGGCCTAGCAACCTGCTGGTAGGATTGTGTACACTGATTTTGAAAAAACTTTTGTTTCTTGTGGGGATTCCTGCCAGGCCTATAAGAAAATGGAGAAAAAGGTTGAAATTTCAAGTGGATAGAGTTATGATTACTCTATCTGAAAAAAAATCCACACGAACAATCAGGAAGCGGGTATATGAAGATATTAGGAATCAAAAACAGAAAAAATTCAAAGAAAAAGAGAGTAAAAAAGGTAGATTTACAGAATAGAATCGCAATGCTTTCCATTACCTTTGTTGTGGGCCTTTTATTCATTGGGATGATGTCCAAAGGAATGGAGCTTCAGAAAGAACTAGATGGTTACCAGGCAAAGCTGGAGCAGTTGAATGAACAACTGGAAGAGGAAGCCCAGCGCACACAAGAAATCGATGACTTAAAAGATTATATGAAAACAGACGAATATGCGGAAGAAGTTGCCAGAGAGAAACTGGGTCTTGTAAAGGGAAATGAGATTATTTTCAAGACTGAGGAATAAGGTGGAAACCACGCAGATTTTGTCCGAAAGTTTTTTCAGACAGGGTACTGTTTTTGACAAAGTTTAAAGAGAAAAGCATCTATAATGAATCCTTGATAGCGGTTGCTTATTTCAGGGAGGGAACAAGATGCAGGAATGGATCATTGCCATGCTCGTAATCGGCGTTCTGCTCATATTACGTGACATGGCAAAAACTATTTTTTCAGAAATGAAAAAAAGTGCAGCGGCTTTGGCCTGTGAACAGTATCCACAAAAAGAGAAAATGCAGCGCTATGCGGAATCCTTCCAGAAACTGGCGGACAGTTTTTACGAGACACCCTATAGGAAGGAATATCTTTCCGGCTCAGAATTGGAAGCAATGGCAGATGAGATACAGGAAAACCTTTGCAGAAAATGCCATTTGTACCAGGTCTGCTGGAAACAGCATTCCATCCAGTCCTATCAGAGAATCTGTAGTCTTCTGCGTATGATGGAAGAACAGGATGAAGAGGCTCTTCGCAGGGCGAAGGCAGATTTGACGGAGGTCTGTGTAAATCAGGGGAAGCTGATGCAGGAATTACAAAGGCTGATGGAGAGAGAACGGCAGAATCTGATTTGGAATAATAAACTTTTGGAAAACAGAATGGCAGTAGCAGAACAGTTTGGAGAAACAGCACATTTGATGAAAATTCTATCCAGAGATTTGTTTGGCATGGTGGAAGTGGACAGGCAGCAGCAGGAAGAATTTTCCAGAAGAATGAAGAAGAAACAAATCGAGGCAGGAAAGCTGTGGAAGCTGGAGCAGCCGGATGGAAGAATACGTTATTATGCAGAGCTTAGGACAAAAGGAGGCGGATGTGTATCAGCAGCAGAAGCAGCCAGGGTACTTTCTAAGTTAAGTGGCAGCCGGATGGTTCCAAAAGCAGAGGGAAAAACCTTTATAGGAAAAGAATTTTCCCTGATGAGTTTTGTGGAAGAAGTTAATTTTAAGATGATTTATGGTGCAGTGAAAATAACCAAGGATAAAGAAAGTATTTCGGGAGATAATTATACCTGTGCCACAGAAGAAAACGGGCAGTTTTTCATGTGTCTGTCAGATGGCATGGGTTCCGGTCTGGAAGCATGTAAAGAGAGCGGCAGTATCGTAGATACCCTGGAACAATTAGTGGAAGCCGGATTTTCCGGAGAAACAGCAGCACGGATGGTAAATTCAGTTCTTAATGTGCAAAACAGAAATGGGAGATTCTCTACCGTGGATATTTCTATGGTGGATCTTTACACAGGAGTCTGTCATTTTTTGAAGGCAGGGGCAGCCACTACATTTATAAAGAGAGACAACTGGGTAGAGGCTATTTCTTCTACCAGCCTGGCACTTGGGCTGGTACAGCAGGTGGATTTCCAGACTACCTCAAAAAAGCTGTACGAAGGAGATTTTCTCATTATGGTGACAGACGGAGTTCTTGATGCACTGCCCCCGGAACGGGCAGAAGAACTCATGAAGGAAATTATTTTGCAGACAAATGCAAGTGCAGCTCAGGAACTGGGAAGGGGAATTCTGGAACGGGTTCTTACTTATAGCAAATATAAAGCAGCAGATGATATGACCATTCTTACAGCAGGACTTTGGAGGAACTAAGACAGAGAGATGAATATAGAAAAACAGGTATTTTCCTATATAGAGAAATACAATATGATAGAAGCGGGCAGCCAGGTCATTGCCGGAGTATCCGGTGGTGCGGATTCGGTATGCCTGTTATTTTTGTTGAAAAAGTATCAGGAGCAAAAAGATTTTGCCCTTTATGCAATTCATGTGAACCATGGAATCCGGGGAGAAGAAGCCGTACGGGATCAGGAGTATTCCAGAAAAATCTGCGAGCGGCTGGGCGTGCCCTTTACTCTTTCCTGCAAGGATGTGCCAGAACTTGCAAAGAAGGAAAAACTTTCTTTAGAAGAAGCTGGAAGGATTGCAAGACGCAGGGCTTTTTTTGAAAAAGCAGAGGCATTAGGAAATAAGAAGCATACAGCAATTGCACTTGCCCATCACGAAAATGACAATGCAGAAACAGTTCTGCATCACCTGATCAGGGGAACCGGTGCAGCGGGTCTGGGAGGAATCCGTTCCATTCAGATGACGGAAGAAGGTATTTCTTATATCCGGCCATTGCTTAAAATCTCAAGGAAAGAAATTGAAGAATATCTGGAGGAGCAACAAATCTGCTGGATGACAGACAGCACCAACGAAGGAACAGAATATACCAGAAATAAAATCCGGCACAAGATTCTCCCAGAGATGGAGCAGATAAATCCAAGGGCAGCCGCACACATTGCGAAAACGGCAGAGATGTTTCAGAATATTGAGGAATATCTGACCGAGCAAGCGGATATCCTGTATAGAGAATATGTGACGCCTAAAGAGGGTGGATACCGGATTGGCAGGGGATTGTTTCAGGAAAAAGAAATCATGCAGTCTTATGTGGTAATGAAAGTATTACAGCAGGCAGCAGGGCAGAAAAAGGATATCACTTCCTCACATATTGAAGCAGTTCTTTCTCTTGCAAAGGGAAGGACAGGTGCTTCCCTGTCTCTTATGGGCAGCCTTTTGGCAAGCCAGGTTTACGGAGAGGTTCATATCGGGGTGCCGGAAGTCACCAAAGCTTTGCTGCCGGAGATGGAGTTTCAGGTTTTTCTGTGGGAAAACCAGCAAATTCCTGAAAAAACATATACGAAATGGTTTGATTATGATAAAATAAAAAGTAGTCTTAAAATCAGGCATAGAGAGCCTGGAGATTTTTTTACTGTAACAGAAACAGGAGGCAGAAAGAAATTAAAAGACTATTTTATTGACTGTAAAATTCCAAGAGAAGAGAGAGAGAGAATCCCTCTTTTGGCTGACGGCAGTCATATCCTGTGGATTTTAGGATATCGCATCAGCCAATATTATAAAGTTACCAGTCAGACAAAAACAGTGTTAAAAGTACATGTTAAAGGAGTAGATGAAGATGAGTGAGAAGATAAGAGTGCTGTTAAAGGAAGAAGAAGTTGACCAGAAAATCCGTGAAATTGGTGAACAGATTAGCGAAGATTATGAAGGAAAAAGCGTTCATTTGATCTGTGTGTTAAAGGGCGGGGTTTTCTTTACCTGTGAACTGGCAAAAAGAATCACCGTTCCAGTAAGTATGGACTTTATGTCTGTATCCAGTTACGGAGATGATACTTCCTCCAGCGGAGTGATTAAGATTGTCAAAGACCTGGATGAGAGCATCGAGGGAAAAGATGTTTTGATTGTGGAAGATATCATTGATTCCGGAAGAACATTAAGTCATTTGATGGAAATGCTGAAGCAGAGAAATCCAAAGAGCATGCGTCTGTGTACCCTTCTTGATAAGCCAGAGAGAAGAGTAAAGGATGTGAAGGTAGATTATGTGTGTTTCAATATCCCGGACGAATTTGTAGTGGGCTATGGACTTGACTATGCCCAGAAATACAGAAATCTTCCATATATTGGTGTGGTAGAACTTTAAGAAATCCGGAAAGGAGAAAGAAAGACGTGAATAGACAGGCAAGAGGATGGCTGACTCCTGTCCTGCTGTTTCTGACTGTGCTTATGATTGGTGGTTTTATGTTTAAACAGGCTGCCAGAGGTACAGAATTTACAGAGCAGGATTTAGAAGCAGTGATTTCAGATGAGCTGATAACAGAAGCATACATTCATCCAAACAGAGAAGTTCCAACAGGAAAGGTAATTATTAAACTAAAGACAGGAGAAGAAAAAAGCTTTTTTTCTTTAGATGTAAAAGAGGTCCTGGATACCTTAGAGAAGGCTGGGATTCATAATATTTATGTAGCAGAAGTGCCGAGAGATAATTTCTTTATGTCCTCGATTGTTCCACTGCTTCTTACGGGTGGTATGGTTATTTTTGTTATTATCATGATGAACCGGCAGATGTCCGGAGGCGGCAACAATAAAATGATGAATTTCGGAAAAAGCCGTGCAAGAATGTCCACTGATAAAGATAAAAAAGTGACATTCAAGGATGTAGCAGGTTTGCAGGAAGAAAAAGAAGAATTGGAGGAAATCGTAGATTTCTTAAAAGACCCTCAGAAATATATGAAGGTGGGGGCAAGAATCCCCAAAGGTGTTCTTCTGGTGGGACCTCCAGGTACCGGTAAAACATTGCTTGCAAAGGCAGTGGCAGGCGAGGCAGGAGTACCATTTTTCTCTATTTCCGGTTCTGATTTTGTGGAAATGTTTGTTGGTGTCGGTGCTTCCAGGGTGAGAGATTTATTCGAGGATGCGAAGAAGAATGCACCATGTATTGTTTTTATTGACGAGATTGATGCAGTTGCCAGACGCAGAGGAACCGGCATGGGCGGCGGTCACGATGAACGTGAGCAGACCTTGAACCAGCTTTTAGTGGAAATGGATGGTTTTGGTGTGAACGAAGGTATTATTGTCATGGCGGCAACAAACCGCGTAGATATCCTGGATCCTGCTATTCTCCGGCCAGGGCGTTTTGACCGGAAAGTAGGTGTTGGAAGACCGGATGTACAGGGCAGAGAGGAAATTTTGAAGGTTCATGCAGCGAAGAAACCGCTTGGTGAAGACGTGGATTTGCAGGAACTGGCAAGAACAACGGCAGGTTATACAGGTGCAGATTTGGAGAACCTGATGAATGAAGCAGCGATTCTCACGGCCAAAGACGGAAGATATTTTATCACTCAGAGCGATGTACGCCAGGCATTTATCAAGACAGGAATCGGTGCGGAAAAGAAAAGCCGTGTGATTTCCGAGAAAGAGAAGAAGATTACAGCTTATCATGAGGCAGGCCATGCAATCTTATTCCATGTACTGCCAGAAATGGAACCAGTTCATACGATTTCTATTATTCCTACAGGAATGGGAGCAGCAGGCTATACCATGCCTCTTCCGGAAAAGGATGAAATGTTTAATAGTAAGAATAAAATGCTGGAACATATCGTGGTTTCCTTAGGCGGCCGTGTAGCAGAAGAAATGATTTTCCAAGATGTGACCACAGGTGCCTCCCAGGATATCAAGCAGGCGACCCAGATGGCAAGAGCCATGGTAACGCAGTATGGTATGTCTGATAAAATAGGTATGATCAATTATGGAAGCGATGAGGATGAGGTCTTTATCGGAAGAGATCTGGCACATACCAGAAATTATGCGGAGAAGACAGCAGCTCTTATTGATGAAGAAGTGAAGCGGATTATCGATGACTCTTATGAAAAAGCGAAAACGCTTATTGCCCAGCATGAAGAAGTGCTTCATAAATGTGCAAACCTGCTTCTGGAAAAAGAAAAAATCGGACAGCAGGAGTTTGAAGCCCTGTTTTAAGCGGTTTTTATGCAGAATAATGGAGGGTTTTGCTTGAGAAAAGAAAGTGGTATGTAAAAAATACTCAAAAAATCCTATCAAAAAAATGCAAGATTGTGCACACTTTTTGAGGGCTCCATGGTATTATAATAACTGTAAAAACCCCCCAATACATTATATAGTTTTTGCTACACCCCATAAGAAGAAATACCTTCTCCAAAAACGCCAATCGGAAGATTGGCGTTTTTACTTGCATAAAAAACGGGTGTAGGATAAAATAGAAATAGAACAGTAATTCAGCAAAGCAAGGACTCATTGGTTTTGCAGAAAAGAGAGAGGATGCCGTATGAATTACGAAAATTTAGTAGATGCAAGAAAAGTTCAGGAATATGTGGCGAATATGCGGCCGAATTTTAATAAGCGTGCTGTATTTAGCGACGAGACAGAAAATTACAGATCACCGGTAGAGCCGGAGCCGGGGGATGCAGTGAGTATCCGCATTCGTACGAAGAAAAATAACGTAGACTTTGTATATCTGGTTAGTCCAGATGGAAGAAAACAGATGAATCTCATAGAATCCAGGGATGGATTTGATTATTACGGAATCGTGTTGAAGGTAGGAACAAAAACCATTCATTATTATTTTGAAATTATTTCAGGGAAGATTCGCTGTTATTATAATAAAAGTGGTGTAACAAGGGAAATAGATGAACATTACTCTTTTGGAATTGTTCCTGGTTTTAAGACACCTGACTGGGCAAAAGGTGCAGTCATGTATCAGATTTTTGTAGACCGGTTCTGTAATGGAGACCCGTCTAATGATGTGGTAACAGGAGAATATTGTTATATTGATGAGAAGGTAAAAAGAGTAGAGGATTGGAACCGTCCACCTAAGGCTATGGATGTGAGGGACTTCTACGGAGGAGACTTGCAGGGCGTCATGGATAAGCTGGATTATCTTCAGGACTTGGGTGTGGAGGTCGTGTATTTCAATCCTGTTTTTGTGTCCCCTTCCAACCATAAATATGACTGCCAGGATTATGATTATATTGACCCTCATTATGGGAAAATTGTCCTGGATGGAGGCGAACCTCTTTGGGACTGGGACAAGGAAAATGCACACGCTTCCAAGTATATCCAGCGTGTTACCAGGCGTGAGAATCTGGAGGCCAGCAATCAGTTTTTTGCAAAGTTAGTGGAAGAAATTCACAAAAGAGGCATGAAAGTGATTCTGGATGGTGTGTTTAATCATTGTGGTTCTTTTAATAAATGGCTGGATAAAGAGCGGATTTATGAGAATCAGGAAGGATATGAAAAGGGAGCCTATATTTCCGCAGACAGCCCGTACCGAAGCTTTTTCCGGTTCCACAGTGATATGGACTGGCCATATAATTCTAATTATGACGGATGGTGGGGGCATGATACGCTTCCAAAGCTGAACTATGAGGATTCCTCTCAGCTGTATGAGTATATTATGCACATTGCGAGAAAATGGGTGTCACCGCCTTACAACGTAGATGGATGGCGTCTGGATGTGGCAGCAGATTTAGGACACAGCAATGAGTATAACCATCAGTTTTGGAGAGATTTCAGGAGAAATGTAAAGGAAGCCAATCCCAATGCTGTGATTCTGGCAGAGCACTATGGAGTAGCCAAATCCTGGCTGGAAGGTGACCAGTGGGATACGGTCATTTTTATGAATTTTCACTGCTGGACTTGAGCACGAAGGGCGCCAGGGGTTCGCTGCTTTCTGATACCTGTACCGGAAGGTCCGTTCCATCCAGCTGGACCTTCAGCCCCATATACCGGTTGCCTCTGGTGGTGATTTGCAGCAGGGAATAGCCGGAACTGTCCGGGGAGGTGGAGGAGAAGTATCCCACTTCCACCGCTGCGCCAAATATACTGCTGCTTTGACTGGTGCTGATATCGGTGTCATGTTCAGCGGCGGGACGATAGATGAGATATTGGGTTTCCAGAATCTCTCCATCCTTTCGCTGATACCGCAGGGCGTAAACTCCGTCAGGGTCCTGCTGACGGCACTGTTCCAGCCATTCCTCCACCTGGGGGAAGGAAGAAGCGTAATTGTATATGGTGTTGATGGATCCGGAGCCGGAGCCGAAGGTAATCAGTCCCACTACAGCCAGCAGCACTGCCAGAACCAGAAAAACCGCGATGATGGTCAGCAGCATTCGGCTCAAAGATGATCGTTCCTTCTTTACGGGAGCGGATGTCTGAGGCAGGGGAGCCGCGCATTGGGGACAAAGCTTCCAGCCGGCTTCCACAGCGGCGCCGCACTGGGGACAATTTTCCCTCAGGCGAAACCCGCATTGAGGGCAGACGGCGTATTGAGGGGTTACAGGTTCGCCGCATCCGGGGCACTGAAGGCCGCCGCCGCTTTCCCGAACGATGAGATAGATGATCAGCCCCACAAAAGCTGGTGTAAGGGCTGCTACCAAAGCCCATAAAACTTTGTTCATCCGCCGTTTGGAAGCGTCACGATAGACGAAGACGCCGATGACCACGCAGCAGATCAAGGGAAAGATCACCACCAACAGAATGGGGATCATCATCATCGCTGTCATTGCCACAACAACCGCCTCCTTTTTTGTAAAAAGATGATGCCCGCTGTGGCCGCGGCTGCCAGAGACAGCAGATCTGCCGCCAACAGATACAGCGCCAGCTGGGGAGCAAAGGGGAAGAGAAGCCAAAAACTGAGCATCAAACAAATCTGCCACAAAGCCGCCGCCACAGCCGCTGCCAGCAGTTCCCGCTGCCTGCGCCTGCGCGCTGCCATCAAAACAAGCTCCGCCTCGCTGAGAGGGGGAGGAGAGAACTGTTCAAAGGAATAAATCTGTTTCATCCGCAAGCTCCTTTCTCAGCAGTTGACGGGCACGATTGAGGCGGGATTTTACCGTTCCGGTGGGGATTGCCAGAATCCGGGCGGTTTCCTCCAAATCGCGGTCCCGATAATAAAAAAGGATCACTGTCATACGCAGCCGGTCAGGCAAATTCTCCACCGCCTGGCGCAGCGCCGTATAATCCTCCTGTTCCGCAGCCGCCACCGATTCCAGCGTCCGCTCCTTTTCCTCTCCGGTAGAAAAGCCGTTCCAGATGGGGCTGCGGAGAAAACGCCGCAGGGAGGAGCGGTAGAGATTGACGCAGATCTGTGTCAGCCACGGCTCGAAAGGACGGGCGGAATCATATTGCTCCCACCGTTCCAGTGCCCGCAGCCAGGTTTGCTGATAAAGCTCTTCCGGCTCGATGGAAGAACCGGCACAGAGGGTTACACACAAACCATAAAGCCGTCTGCCGTACCGGGCGATCATCTGATCCAGCATCTTACCGCCTCCTTCCAAAAACAGATACGCCGGAAGGGAAGAAAAGGTTCCATCCAATCATGAAAAAGTACAAAAAGAAAATAAGACAGAAAAAAGCAGGACAAACGCCTGCTTCAGTCTGTGGAAAACTCGTTTTTGCAAAATCAGTTCAAAATCATAAAATCGGGAGTAATACCGTCTCTTTATCCCACCATCCACACGCACAGGAGAGGCAGCATAAAGGGGAATGTCGTGACTGACTTCATCAGCGGCCGGCCATAGGTCCAGGAAGTATGACGTGCTCCCGGCAGGATATCGTTCAGCTGTTATTATGAATCAGAAAGCGGAAAAGGGGCAGAGAAATAGATTTATTCCACCACTACAGCGGTTCCGCTGGCGGTGACCATCAGCATTCCGTTATTGGCGCCCAGCACCTCATAGTCCACATCCACGCCCACCACAGCATTGGCCCCCATGGAGGAAGCACGCTGTTCCAGCTCGTGAAGGGCGGTTTCTCTGGCTCTCATCAGCTCGTCTTCATATGTAGAGGAGCGTCCGCCGAAAAAGTTGCTCAGTCCGGCGGTAAAATCCTTGATAACATCCACGCCGGAGATCACTTCTCCAAATACGATACCTTTATAATCGGTAATTTTCTTTCCTTCAATGGAAGGGGTGGTGGTAACGATCATTGTTGACAGCCTCCTTAAAAGTTAAAATGGATCAATTCTGGTGGGGATTTTTGTTGCCAACGTTTGAAATTGTTTAAGGCTATTTTCAGTATAACAAGTTTCACTGGCAGTGTCCAGGGCGTTAAAAAACAAAATGATGCGTTTTATGGGAAGGGCTGTGATTCTGATGCCGGAATCCATGTTTCGCCCAGAGATAAAAAAGAACAATTTGTACAGGGGATTTTGACAAAAGGGGGAAAATCGCATGGGGTTCTGTTTCCGAAACCCTCTCAAAAAGGAAAAATAAAATTTTCTTTGGTTTCCTGACAATTATTGCTATAATAAAAATGACTCTGGAAAGGAGGAAAGCGTATGCCGGAAACTACCAGCAAACTGCTCCACAGGTTACGCAGCCGGGAAAGCGGGGAAGCCTTTTTAAACCAAAAATGGGCGGCACCTACCTGCGCCCGGATTTTGCGGGAGATGCTGGAACAAGCGGGAATGTCGGCTCCCCAGTGGATCGCTGGAGCGGACATCAGCAAGTCCTATGGGTATCAGATTCTGAGAGGCGAACGGGCACCCGGGCGGGATATCCTGCTTCGAACAGCGCTTGCATTGCAGCTTTCCCTGAAAGAGACCCAGCGGCTGCTGGCGGTGGGAGGCTGCGGCGCTCTATATCCCAAGGTGCGCCGGGATGCCGCTGTGATTTTTGCCCTCAATCAGAAAATGACCCTTTTGGAAACAGAGGAACTGCTTTCCTCCCTGCCGGAACGGAGCCTTTTTGGCAAGGAGACCTGATATGGAGAAGAGAGAGCAGTTTTTGCGGGAGTATCAGTCTCAGGTACTGGATTGCCTCCAACTGCCTCCTGGTTTGAGTGCCCAGTACACCGCTTTATCCTGTCTGAAGGATGGAGAACGCCAGGTATATCTCATACAGGATCAGGCAGGCTGGTTTGCTGTACTGAAAATTCAGCCTGCGGGACGGGAGGACCCGCTGAAACAGGAATATGATTTGCTGCGCAGGCTGCGGCATCCTCAAATCCCACGTCCGTTGTCTTATCTGCAGTGGGAAGGAATGGAGTACCTGGTGCGGGAGTATGTGGAGGGCCACGCGGGACACGTCCGTTGCGAAATGCAGCTCGCGCGCCTTGGCATAGAT
>USPF01000017.1 GCA_900556555.1 uncultured Blautia sp. | reverse complement strand
TGACTCTTGTGGTATGATTATTTCCGCTACACACCTTGTAGAAGGAAGAGAAGGACTCAATGTTCTGATCCTGGATGATAAAATTCCGGCAGGGGCGAAATTGTATTAAGAGATAATTTATTAAAATATAGACCTTGAAAAGAGAAATCTTTTCGAGGTCTTTTCACAAATAAATGGAGTTTAGAAAGCAGGAAAACAGATATGCTTAATGTTTATTATGGAGATATGCCGGAAGCGATTTACAATCCTGCGGTGTATTTTAAGAACACTTATGAAGATGAATGGATTATGGATGATTTTTCCAGACAAATGATTTTAGATGTTGATAAATCTGTGGTAATCAGTCCTCGAATTATTGATAGTCCGGTACTGGGAGGGATTACACCCAGAGAATTATCAGGAGGCGTAAAAACATTGATTTTGATTCATAGGGTTCCTGATAAAATTTTTAATGCTTCCACTTGTGGAGATAATTGTGCAAAATGGATTTTAAAGATGGGTGAAGAGAAGGATATCACAATTAATCTCCGGCATCTTATGGATTTTGGAGAAAATAGATTTACTCTTAGGATTTTAAATACTAATCAGATTGTACACAGTATGGAAGAACTTGTTCCCATTGCCGGTATGATTGTAAGATAGGAGGGCAATGCTTTTGTAACATCAACGGAGTTTGCAAAATGTGTTTAACAATCAGATAATTATTTTGTTATTGTAACAAGAGAAGGCCTGGAAACTTTGCCTTATAGCGTAGAAGAGATTTATGGAATAAGAGAATCAGGAAAATATGCGACAATCAAACAGACTTATAATGAATTATACAGAATTTACGGCACAAAAACCTTGCCCGGAAATGTACTTCCGGCAAAAGTGTTGGTAGAAGATTCTAATGCGGGATATGATTTTTATTGTGGCTTATCCCAGAATAAAAAATGGACTGTTGAAAGTGCAGATGGAAGGAATAGAGTTGTAAATATATTCCCAGATTTCAAGACAAAAACAAGGTCATTTACGCCACAAACGTAGATGACCTTTTCCATTTGTCTGTCAGCAGAAATGAATATTTTACAGGAATAGGGCTGGAAAAAGTGAAAACAACTTGCTATAATGAAAAAAGTACAAATTACATACAAAAATGAATGATGGAAATATAGAAATTTTAGGGGGGGGGGGTAGAATGCGATATGGAAAATGAACCAATTTTATATGTAAACATGCTGGGAAAGTTTTCTATGAGCTATGATGGCCAGCCAATATCCTTCAAACGTAATACAGCAACCAACGCCATGAAGCTGCTGCAGATACTTTTGCATGCAACCGGGACACCGGAGGGTGGTATCCCCAGAACCCAGCTTTGGGGAGAACTTTTCGGAAGAGAGGATTTAGCCAATGTGGCAAATAACCTGAGGGTAACAGTATTTCGATTAAAGAAAATGTTGTCAGCTACATGCCTTCCTGAATATGAGTACCTTCATATAGAAAAGGGACTTTATAAATGGGAAAGTCCAGTTCCTCTGTATATTGATGTGTTGGAATTCGTAAAACTGGTAGAACAGGCCAAAAACGAGACAGACAAGGAAAAAAGAGGAAAGCTCCTTTTAGAAGCTTGCAGGCTGTACCGGGGTGAATTTCTTCCTGGATTGTCAGGGGAGGACTGGGTCATTATACTCAGTGTTCAGTACAAAAACCTTTACGCCTACGCAATAACAGAAGTATGTGAATATCTCAAGGAACAAAAAGAGTACGAAACAATCCTGGAACTGACCCGCACAGCAGTGGAAATTTATCCATTTGATGAATACCAGACCTATAGAATAGATGCCCTGATAGCATTAAACCGCTACAAAGAAGCACGCGGCTATTATGAAGAAACATCGAAAATGTTCTTTGAAGAACTGGGAATCACACCTTCAGAAAAAATGATGAACCAGTTTCATGAGATGAGTAGCAAAATGAGCCAGAAATACCAGGATGCAGACGAAATCAAAGAAGGTTTAAAAGAAAAAAGCTACGAAAACGGTGCTTTTTATGTGCAGTTACCAAGTTTTCGTGACAGCTACCGTCTGGTAAGAAGGATGATAGAGAGAAACGGCCGCTCTGTTTTCCTGATGATCTGTTCCATTACAGACAGGCAGGGGATACCTATGGAAAGCAGCGAAAAGTTAGAAGTGCTGTCTAACAATCTCCATAAATCTATTAAAGGCTCCTTGCGCCGGGGCGATTTCTTTACGAAATACAGCCCTTCTCAGTTTTTGATTATGCTGGTAGGCACAAACAGAGAAAACTGTGATATTATTTATGACAGGATTTTGAGCAGATTTACAGAAAATCATAAGACATGGAAACAGAACCTGCAGTATTACGTTTCTTCAGTAGCAGATACAGAAAGCAGTAATTCGCACATTCGGTTTCAAGAGAATGAATCTTACTGGAATTAGGAAGGAACAGGGGTAGAGAAATATGAAACAGATGAACCTTGGACTTGCGGCTCCGAATCTGGTCTGTATTTGTGTGGACAATGTAAAGGACAATCGAATAGAAGGAAGAATCTATCATTATTATGCAGAACAGCCGGAAATAATAAAAGATACTATGCAGTTATTGCGGATTTTGGAGGCGTTTTATGACAGGATTGATTTTCCGCAGGCGGCAGAGCAGCTTCGGGAATTTGTGAATGACTCCAACGAAATAAAAAGAAGAAAACGATTGCCAAAACCTGTTATCAGCAAAGACTTTCTGATGAAACAGAGTGGAACATGCGGAACCTTTCTGCTGCATGTGCAGTACCGCCAAAATGCCACCTGGCAGGGGCAGGTTATGTGGAAAGAGAGAGGAAAAACGCTGGAATTTCGCAGTGCATTGGAATTTCTGGTACTTTTGGACAATGCATTGGCTGCTTATAAAGAATAACGGGTTAAGAATATAATAATATAGAAGAAACAGAATATAAGAGACTGCTGTACTCCTTGTGGTACAGCGGTCTTTTGTTATGTTTTCAGAGGATTTTGTTTGGCCGCGAACATATTTTTCTGCAAAAAAATAAAAAAATTACAAATTTATAATGGTTGTAATGCTTTTCGTAATGGTAACTTTACTACAATGGGTACATCAAATGAAAGAAAACAAGAAGGAGGTGCGGACAGACATGAAACACTCTGTAACAAAGGACGGAGCTGTTTTCTTATTGGAGATTCAGCACAGACAGAATGCCACCTGGCAGGGGTCCATTACATGGGTAGAGAGACAGAACAAACAATATTTCCGCAGCGCTCTGGAATTAATAAAGCTTATAGACAGCGCATTAGAACAAAGCGTTGAAAACAAAAGGGAAGGAGAAGAAAGCGGATATGAAGAAGAATAGCAGAGTGAGAAGATGGCTTGCCATGATTTTATGTATGACACTCGTTCTGAGCAGTAATGTCGTATCCATGGCAGCAGAAGAAAACGGAACAGAAGTACAGGCAATAACGGAAGAGCCTGTAATCGAGGAAACAGAACCGGCAGCAGCCGATGAACCAGTTCCAGAAGATATAACGGAAACAGAAACGCTGATGACGGAAACATCGGAAACCGTACCAACAGAGGAACCAACAGAAGAGCCTGTAGACACAGAAGTTCCGACAGAAACAGTTACAGAGCCGGAAACACCGGAAGTTCCAGAAACACCAGAAACTCCAACTCAAGATGAAACAGAAGAGCCTGTGCAGGAAGAAACTCCGGCAGAGACCGAAAGAAATGAGGTGGCTTTGCAGGAATGGGTTCAGGAAGTGAATGGTGCTACCGTCAAGGTAGTTGCTGAAAAAGGTGTTTTACCAGAGGAGGCAGTACTTTCTGCTATAGAGATTACAGACGAAGCAGAAGTAGAACAGCTTGAGAAAGCAGCAGAAGATCAGGCGATTGAAAAGAAAGTTGCAATTGAAAATATAGTTGCATATGATATTAAATTTTTGGTAAACAGCGAAGAAGTACAGCCAAATGGAAATGTACAGGTTACAGTAGATACGCCAATTATTGAATCAGGACAGGAAGCATCCGTACTGCATGTTGATGATAGCAATATGGCAGAAGATATGCAGGGAACTGTCGATGAACAAGGAAACGTTGTATTTGAGACTCCTCATTTTTCCAAATATGTAATTGTTCAGGAAGGTGATTCAGAAGTCGAAATCACTATTGAGCATTATAATATGAATAATGAAAAAATTTATGCAGATGATGTGTTGGCACTTCCGGTAGGAGGAAAAGTAAACAATTACGCAAAGGCAACTAACTGGAATGTAGAAAGAGTGGTTCTTGATAGGAAAGATTTGACAGAAGGCGAATTTGCAGAGATTAAAGTTGCTAAAGATACGCATATAAAAGTTTATTATTCCCCAAAAGAAAAAGAAGTTTCAGGAGCTACTACCTTTTATGATTATACAGTTAAAGCCGGGACTGATTATCGTGGGACAAAGTATTCAATCAATATGCCTTTAAATTATGATGATTATGGCGGAAGTAGTCAAAATAGAATGACAGCCGGAGTCGATGAGAAAAATTATGAAGGATTTCGTTCTCTGGCACCACATAGTAATTGGCAAAAGCAGTATGGGGGAGAGGATTATTATCACGATAATCCATACACAGGCCTTGTAGAAGGTTTAGATGAAAAGGGAGATGTGATTTTCTCTGTTCCGCAGCCAGGATTTTTTGAGAGTTCAGATTCAAGCATTACATTTCAAAAGAATCGGTCGGAAACGAAAGGAGAAACAAGATATCTCAGAAAAGTTTATAATAAAAACGAGTATGTTTTAAAATTTAAGCAGCTTGGTGATACATATACTTTGGATAGAGTAGAAGGCAACGGAGCGTTTGTGAAGGCTGGAAACGATTTCTTTCCATTAGATTCTGTAAAATTTGATTATGAAGAAGAGGCCAATACTCACAATTTCTATTTCGGAATGCGTTATGATGTGGATTTCAAGATAGGAGATTATGTAGGACCCTTAAATTATGAATTTATAGGTGATGACGACCTTTGGGTAATTTTAGATGGAAAAAAAGTTGTCATTGATTTGGGTGGTATACATAATGCTTTGAAAGGAAAGGTAGACCTTTGGAAGTATATTCTCCATGAAGGATATACAGAAAAAGAGAAGGCAGCTTTGTCAACAATGGAAAAACAGAAAGAACATAAGTTGACAATTCTCTATATGGAAAGAGGAGCATATCAATCCAACTGTAATATGAAATTTACCCTTCCGGAGGCAACAATTTCTGAAGTTACAGAAGTTCCTATGGCAGACTTATTATTAAAAAAGGTAAATAAAAACAACGAGCCACTGGAAGGCGCTAAGTTTGCTTTGATGGATAGTGAAGGCAATGTGATTCAGCCAGCTACTTCAACAGAAACCGGAAACGTGAAATTTTCCAAATTAAAAGAAGGAACTTATACCTTACAGGAAACACAGGCACCAAGCGGTTATATACCTTCCCTGGAAACTTGGGTGGTAAAGGTCAAAGTAAACGAAGAGGGTACTGCAGTTGCAACCTTATATTTGTCAGATGGAGAAACGGAGTATACAGATAAGAGCGGAGGCTATTATGAGATTGTAAATGTGACAAAGCAGGAACTTATAGATTCCTCCATGGAGTATGACAAGACAGTACATGTTGTTGATTGGGATAAGAGAACTTACAATATTGACATTACAGCCTCTTCCATAGCGAAACAGACTATTACAAAAGATGGAACCGCAGAGAATATGGGCGAATTGAAAGAACTGTTCAAGAAACTGCAAGACACGATTACAAAAGAAGTAGCGATTGCGGCAACAGAAATCAGAGATGTTATTGACCCGAGATTTGTTATTCTGGACGATAACGGAAACCCAATTACGAAAGATTATCCGGGAATTGAAAATGGAATTACTTTAAAAAATGGTGGAATGGTACATTACGATAAAGACACCGGAAATCAGTATATCGTATGGAGAGATCAGACAATTCCGGCTAAAGGCAAGGAAAATAATCAATGGCATAAAACAATTATGGTAAAAGCCCAGGAAGATTACATCGGAGGCAACGGAGTTGAAACCAATATTTCTCCTGATTCTAAAATATGTACAGGATATGGAGATGCAATCTTACCACAGCCGACAGTTAACGTGAAAGTAGACTTGACTGTAAATAATGCGAAAGAAAAAATCTTTCTCGGTGAGAACGTTCCAACAGATGAAGCAACATTAAAGAAGCTTTTCAACGAATCCAATTATAAACACTATAATGGCGTAGAAGCTGAAGACTTTGTAATGGAATGGTATCGCGATGCTTCCTGTACAGAAAAAATTACAGTTGAAGACATGGCAAAGGAATATCCAACTGATACAACGGAATTTTATCTTAAGGTTACCTATGATGCAGGAAAACCAAAGGCTGATAGTAATACAAATACAAATGGAAATGTAAATGGTACAGAGACCAATGGCCAATATCTGGTGGCTGCTGTGAATTCCAAAGATGCATCAAAATCATACGGAATATATAAGGTTGAAGTTGTGTCTGGTAAAATCGACATTACAAAGGAGATTACAAAACCTGGAAATATTGATTTGGAAGGTGCACCAATCTTTACCTTTAAAATCGAATACAGAAAACCGGGTGTTGCAGACAATGCTCCGGCAACAGATACATATTACAGAACCGTAGGATTTGGCGAAGGAGAAAAAACCAAGGATGCAGAAACGCTGACAAATCTTCCAAAAGGAACATATAAAGTCACCGAATTGGACACACAGAAATATAAGCTAAAATCTGTGAGTGACAATCAGAGCACCTGCAGTGTTAAGCCAGACAACAGTAGTATTACTTTTACATTGGGTGGTTCAAAGGTAGACGAGAGAGCAAATACAGAATGGACACATGGAAAAGCCAAATTTGTAAATGAAAAAGAAGCACCAAATACCAATACGGATACAGATGCATATGTAAACAGATTTGTAAAGAATGCCGATGGAACTTATACTGTGCAGCAGATTCGTGTCCCTGAGAAAAAAGAGGATTCAAATAATTAAGAAGGAGGTAATGAAAAATGAAACACAAATTGTTTAGTTCCAAAAAGAAAAGTATTATCTCCTTGCTGTTGCTCTTTGTAGTTGCAAGTGTGGCGGTTACCATGGCTATCGCAGTGGCAAATACTGAACCAGTCATTAATACTTTTGAAGCGGCAAAAATTGATACTGAAATTGAAGAAAACGTTGATGCAAATTTAAATAAAGATGTGTGGATAACCAATAGTACAGAGGCAAAAAGCCATGCATTTGTAAGGGTTCGATTTAACTGTACTCCGGAAGAAAGTATAAATCTTATTTATGCAGGAGAAAGTGGGCAAACCTGGAAATACAATGAAAAAGATGGTTTTTGGTACTATCTTTATTCCGTAAAGCCGGGAGGAAAGACAACACAGCTTCTGGATAAAATCGAACCAAAAGAAGGCTATGAAGGAAACATGGATGTAACAGTTTATCATGAAGCATGTGTTGCCTCAGAGGAACATGTAAACGAAAACGGAGCAGAAGCATTAGAACTGAACACAGTGACAGATGCTTTTGAAAAAGCAACAAAGAAATAATGAATAACAGGAGGCACGAGTCCGATGCTGAAAAAAATATGCGGATTTTTATCAGGACTTATACTTCTGGTGTTGTTAGCAGTTGCCGGTGCAATGGTGGTTCCACACTTTTTTGGATACAAGCCAATGGCGGTACTGACAGGAAGTATGGAACCTAATTATCCGGTAGGATCAATGATTTATGTAAAAGAAGCAGATCCCGCTACTTTGGATGTAGGAGATGTGATTACCTATAAACTGACCGGTGATACAGTAGTGACGCACCGTATTGTAGAAGTACATACAGAACAGCAGGAAGTAATCACCAAGGGTGATGCAAATGAGTCCAATGACGGGAGCCCAGTTCCTTACAGTAAGATTGTAGGCGAGGCAAAGGGAAAGATTCCTTACCTGGGGTATATTAGTCTTAATATTAAAACTCCAAAGGGAATATTGGTCACATGTGGACTGATTATAGTTATTATTCTTCTTACATTCATCCCTGATATTTTTTCAGATGAAGAAGAGGAAGAAACAAAAAAGCCTAAAAAGGCAAACAAAACTAAAAAATGAATCTGTTTGTGATTAGAGAAAATCATGATCAAAATAGAAAGTAAAAGAAAAGGAGATAAGAGTATGCAGAAAAAGAAATTATTAACAGCAATTATGTCATTGTCACTGGTAGCGGTAGTTGGTATCGGAGGAACTTTAGCTTATTTATCCGATAAGACAGAGCTTGTAACCAATACTTTTGCAGTAGGTAGCGGATATGTAGGACAGGGAATCGTATTAGATGAGTCTGATGTTCAGTTTAATAAAACAGAAAGAACAGAAACAGTAAACACTCAGAACCGAAAACAGGGAAATGAGTATCCGGATTTACTTCCAGGAGATGAGAGAACAAAAGACCCAACGGTTTGGATGAGTGTTGGGTCTGTAGAATCATATGTATTCATCAACATTGAGGGTGCAGATATATTAGCAGAAGACGGAGTTACTATTAACGATTTCAATGATGGTGGCGAATGGGTTAAAGTTGATAACCGTCAGGGAATTGATGGTATTTACCGCTATAAAGAGATTGTAGACGTAAGAACTGTGGAAGGTAAGAAGGAAGGTGATTTGGTAGCTGTGGATCAGTTATTCAGCAAAGTTACATTCTCCGGAGATACCACAAATGAAGAGTTTGCAGAAGTTAAGAAGAATGGACTGACAGACTTAGTAATTCAGGCAGCAGCAGTTCAAGCGGCTAATATTGATGAAGCAATAGCACTTACAGAAGCTATGAATGCTGCAGAATGGAAAACTGTTAAATAATTATTGAAAATTGAAAATTATAAAAACTATAGAAGATGTAATTTAGGAGGATATGTATTATGAAGAAAAGACAGTTAGCAAAATTAGGTTTAACATTAGGTCTAGTTGCAGCGGTTGGTGTTGGTGGAACCATGGCTTTATTGACAGCAGAAACAGATGAAGTAACAAATACTTTTACTGTAGGTGATGGACTGACAGCAGCAGATTTGGAATTGGATGAAAGAAATATTAAAAATCCTGAAGGTGATAGAGTAAAAGAAAATAGATATGAAAATTTAACACCGTCCATGTCCTTGGTAAAAGACCCGCAGGTTCGTATTTCTGCAAAAGCAGCAGATTGTTATGCATTTATTAAAGTTTCCGGTGTAGATGAATTTTTAGCAGCGGTGAAAGACGCAAAGATTACAGGCTGGAATACAGGCTGGAAACTTTATAATAAAGAAACAGAAGATTCAACACGTGACGGTATTTATTACTGGCAGCCAAATGCAGATGCAACAGAAGGCTTAAAAGTTTCTGTAGGAAATGATGCATTTTCTCAGTTTGTATTTGAAGGTATTACCTTAGGAAAAGATGCAGAGTTATATAAAGAAGATGGAAGTAAGAAAGAGGACATTCCAGAAATTAAAATTGATGCTTGTGCCGTACAGGCAGCAGGTACAAATGCATGGAATGATGCTGTAAGTGAACTACCAGGTGAGTTTAAATT
This sequence comes from uncultured Blautia sp., assembly GCA_900556555.1. Classification (GTDB taxonomy): domain Bacteria; phylum Bacillota; class Clostridia; order Lachnospirales; family Lachnospiraceae; genus Blautia. The sequence goes on along the minus strand of USPF01000017.1, from coordinate 30,535 downwards.
AAATTAGTAGTAATCACCAGAAGTAGTATAAAAACTAAGAAAAAGTGAGGAATCATATCATGAATAAAAAAAGATTAGCAGTAGCAGGACTCTCCGTAGGATTAGTAGCAGTAGCAGGTATCGGTGCAACATTGGCATACTTCACAGACCAGGATGTAGCAACAAATGTTGTGGAAATGGGACATGTGGATATTGAATTAGAAGAGCCAGTATTTGGTAGAACACATGTGAACAATACAATTACAAATGTGTTGCCAAATCAGAACATTAAAAAAGACCCAACTATTACAGTAGGGGAAGGTTCAGAAGACTGCTACCTTCGTGTACAGATTACAACATCAGGATTAACTCCAGAACAGGAACAGCAGATTTTAGAAACAACAAATCTTGCAAGTGACTGGCAGGTAGGTACAGATGGATATTTATATTTTCAGAGTAAAGCAGAGGCTAATGATGTAGTTCCTGTTTTCAATACAATCACTATTCCAGCAACATGGGGAAATGAAGTAGCTGATTTGAAATTTGAAATCAACATTCTGGCAGAAGCTATTCAGGCAGATTACTTTGAACCAATGACAGACGATCTTGGACAAATCACAGGCTGGGTTGATGAAAAGGGAAATGACATCAAAGCAGAAACTTATGATGAAAATAATATGAATGTTCAGTAAAGAACACTTTAGATTAACCAAAATTTCAACCAATTAAGCAGTAAAGGAGGATTTTCCATTGCTTTCAAAAATATTAAACTACATAGGAATCTTTTTGATGGCAGTGGTAATCCTCCTGGTTCTGCCACTTACCTTACCGAAATTATTCGGTATTCATATATTCGGTGTCCTTACAGGGAGTATGGAACCAGAGTATCCTACAGGATGTGCCGTATATGTCAAAGAAATAGATTTTGAAGAAATAAACATAGGGGACCCTATTACCTATCGATTAGGGACAGACACAGATTTAGTTGCAACTCACAGAGTTGTAGAGATAGATTCCGAACAGCAGGCCTTCATCACCAAGGGAGATGCCAATCAGTCCGCAGATGTTGATGCGGTTTCTTATTCTCAGGTGGTGGGAAAAGTGGTATTTAAGATACCATTGCTGGGAAGGCTTTCTGCCTGTCTGCATACAAAAACAGGAGTGCTTGCTTGCGGAGGAGTTTTCGCAGCGGCTATGGTTCTTTGGGTGCTGGCAGAGAAGATGAAGGTAAAGGAGAGTGCGAAGTGAAAAAGAGAATATTACTTATGGGCGTGGCAGCCGCTCTCACAACAACAGCAATAGTCGGAGGATCTCTGGCATATTTTCAGGCAGATGGAAGAAATGTCCAGCAGCAAATCAGTACAAGGACATTGGGAATCAGTCTGACAGATGCTCAGTCAGGAGAACTGCCGGAGGATTCGATTCTTTTAAAAGGTGCCATGCCAGGTGCAGAGATTAACTTGGAAAATAAACTTGTTGTGACCAATACAGGAGATACTCCTTTATATACTAGAGTAACCGTGAGCAAATGCTGGGGCAGCTATGAAAATGATTCTTTCCAGAAGGAGTTTGATAAAGATAGCGAAGCCATTAAGCTGATGGCAAATGGTGACTGGTATGTTATGGAGAATACAGATGAAAATGACGAAAATTTATATCTGTATTATAAAGCTCCGTTAAGCGTGTCAGGTCAGACTTCTTCCATACTGGAAGGACTTGAGATTGCCAAAACACTGACCAACGAGTATGCAGATAAAGGAATTCAGTTGAATGTAGAGGTAGATGCAGTGCAGGCTTCTGAGTCTGCAACAGCGAGACAGGATGCAATTTTGGCAGAATGGGGTGTCTGGGCTGAATTTGACGGAAATGGAAACATTAGCAGCATAGAAGAATAATGGGCGTTGTGCAGGAGGTAGAGAAGAAATGAAAAAATTAATAACAGTTTTCTGCATGATTCTCACAATGGTCTTCGGAACGTCCATGGGAGTCTTTGCAGCAGAAACGCCTACCGTTACTTTTGACGGAAGCGAAGAGTTGAAATACAATTACAGCGATACAACAAATTTTGGAGATGCCTTTGTAGGGATTCTTCCGGGAGATGAGAAAACACAGGAGATTATTCTGGAGAACACTTCTGACAGAGACATGGATTTTTATATGGAGGTTGAAGTGCTCCGGGCATTAGAAGAAGCGACACAGGCTTCTAATGCAGCATATCAGTTTTCTCTCAGTGTTACCCAGAAGAGTGTCAATAGCGGAAAACCGCAGATGATTTACGGTGGCGGTGTAGACAGCCAGGCATGGATTGGCGGGGACAAGGAAGGTCTTGCCAATATCAATGAAGTACTGGAGCAGTATGGAAAAAGAGGATTAAAGGTAGCGACCCTGGAGCCGGGCGAGCAGGCAGTCATTTCTCTTTCTGTTATGCTGGACGGAATGACAGGAGGAAATACTTACCAGGATGTACAGGGTACTTTCCAGTTTGCGTTCCATGCAAGTGATGACACACCGGATCCGGTTACAGAAGAAGTGAAGGGTAAAGACAAGGTGGTTAAAAAGACGGTAAAAGAAGCAGACAAGACTGTTGTGCGAAATGTAAAGACCGGAGATACCACCGCTATCCTGCCAGTTCTGGCACTGTTAGGAGCCAGTGTTCTGGTGATTCTTATAATTCTTTTTATTAACAAAAGCAAAAAGAAATCAAAAATGTAATTCTTTTGTTAATGCTTAATGAAGTATAATGGATACAGAAAACAGGACACAGAAAGGCAGGAAACCCATATGAAGAAAAAGAAAATGGTTCATATAGCTGCGGCTGTTTGTACAGGAATGCTTTTAAGTGCAACACCGGTACTGGCAGCAGCAGATACAGCAGAATATACCGTAACCCTGCGTCCGGGAAGCATTGCACAGTTCAGTGACGAATTTATAAATGCCTATGTAAGTACATATGGAGCAGAGGTTACAGGAAAAACAGGCAGTATTAAAGTAAAATTAAATCCAGGGGAATCCATTCCCATGCTGCCGGATGACGGAGATTTGGTATATAAGGACAGTGCCAAAGGCCGTTATACTATGAATACAGACTGGTATCCAGATACCAATGTGGTGACAGGAAATGAAAGCTTTGTAGTGAAATATGACGCCTTAGTAAATGCAGTAGAATACAAGGTGCGTTATGTGGATAGACAGAGTGGGGAAGATGTAGCTCCTCCGGTTATTACACAGGGAAACGCAGGACAGAGTTATACTTATTATAGCCAGCAGATTGCAGACTATGTCTGTGATGTGAAAAGCCAGACACTTACCTTGGCGGAGTCCGGTGACAATGTGATTACTTTTGAATATACAAGTACAAAAGAACCAGAAGTAAACCGTGTAGAAGTTCCAGGTGACACCATTATACAGGAAGAAAGAGTTCCCGGAACCACAACTGTCATAGATCGGACAACTACAGCAGGAACTACAACTGGCGGCCAGGCAGGAGCAACTGGAGATACAGCCGGAGATCAGCCGGCAGGTACAACAGGTGATACAGCAGCTGATAATGCTGCTGGAAATACAACAGCAGGAACAGAAACCATTGAAGATGAAGATGTTCCTCTGGGTCAGGTAGATTTAGATGAGGATGATACAGCTAATGGTGCTGAAGATTCTGAAAACGTCGAAATCGAAGATGAAGATGTTCCCCTTGGACAGAAAGATTTGGAAGAAGACAAAAATACACTTCCATTAGTTGCAGGCGGAGCGGTAGTTATCATCGCTGGAGCAGGTGCAGGTTTGTATTTTTATAGAAAATGTAAATAGAAAAAGGGAAGCCACAGAAGCGGCTTACTCTTTAAACAATTAAGCTAAATGTTTTATTAACATCAGCCGTCAACTATTATTAGGAGTGTTGGTAGTGGGGATGATTAAAATGGATTTAAAGAAGTGATAAAAGAAATTTGGGAGAGCACATCCGTGCCCTCCCAAAGACATGTTACCCCTGTTTCTCCAACAGTTTCTTTGTAAGCTTCTTTGCTTTTTTCTTGCATTTTTCGCAGCCCTTGCCCACTTTTGTCATCTGTTTTACTTCCTTAAAGGACGTGGCACCTTTTTCCACAGCCTTTAAGATATCGCCTTTGGTGACTTTGTAGCAGGGGCAGATAACCTTCTCCGTATTCATATTAAAGTACCAGAGAAGGTGGATTATATAAACGGGCACTCAGCTCATTGTCCAGCATATACAGACTCTTCGGGTCATCTCCGAACAATTCGAATTTCTTGATCAGGCTGTCCGCATTGTTTTCTTCTTCGCCTTGTTCTTTAACGAACCAGTCCAAAAACTGCATGGTTCGGAAGTCTTTTACAGAATAAGCGGCATCGTAGATGTTATGAATCAGGCTTGTAACATACTGTTCGTGTTTCAGTCCTTCTGCCAGAACATCTTTGGCACTGGTCAGTGCAACGCCTGGTTTATCAATGGTTTCCAGAACAACAGCTTCTCCGTTATTCTGCATATACTGGATAATCAGCATAGCGTGGTCACGTTCTTCCTGTGCCTGAATCTTATACCAGTTGCCGAAGCCGTCAAGACCCTGATTATAGTAGAAATTAGAAAAGTCAAGATATAAGTAGGCAGAATAAAATTCTTTGGTAATCTGCTGGTTTAACAGTTCTACCACTTTTTTATCTAACATAGTTGTATCCTCCTCGTATTCATTTCTATATAAACTTCTCTATGTTTTATTATAACGCAGCCTTTTTTTCTGTCAATAAAAGTTCTTAAAAAGAGAAGGTGTTCAGCACCAGGCTGCTGTACAGGAATAATACATCACATCCACGAAAATCAACAAATTTCCCGAGAAGATCAGGATGGATATACCGGATGTCCACCAGCGTGATTTTGGAGTAACCATCAAGAAGCAGCGGTGCAATGGAGGAACCAAAGGAATCACGGAACAGAATCAGCTCCCGGCTGTTTTCGGCAGTTGGATTTTCCATAGTAATGAGAGAAATAGGGCCTGAAAGAAAAAGTTCATACGGGTCTTTTCCAGAAGCCCGCTGGAAATCGTAGACAAATCCGGGGCGGTTATTCTGATAATCATAAACCTTGCATTGTTCCAGTGTATCATTGGTTAAATAACATAAAGAATCCGGCTTCAATGGAAGTGCAGACTGTCCGGCATATACACCGTAAAAATCCTGTTCCACTGTTTTTTTCTCATAGTCCTGTATGGAGGTGGTTCCCATGGCAGAGGCCAGGCAGTCTGCCACATCAGTAATCTGTTCCTGCCTCCAGTGGGTATCTGTCTTGTAATAATCATTTCGGTCTAATAAATCAGAAATTTGAATATATTCTGCGAAATCTATTTTTTTGGCCATTGTCTTTTCAAAAGCATCATAATCCATAGAAAGATGCCCGCTTTCTTCTGCCAGAAAGCAGTTTTTATCAGGAATCACAGAGAAGAATACAGAATTTTCTTCTGTAAGGTATGTTTCATATAGATAGCGAAAACGCTGTGCAGCCTGTTCCATATGTTTTTCCTTCATGGGATACTCCATGGCAGCAGCAAATCCATCTGTCACATAGATGCCGTGATTATCCTTGCGGCCGAAAACTTTTGTGGCAGTAAGTGCTTTTAGCCTGCGGAAATCCTCCCGGAAAGGAAACTGATCCTGGGAATATTTGTCAAAGCCAGACATAAACGTGCCGTTCCATAAAGTTTCCTTGGAGCACTTTGGAAGTTGTGCCAGTTTCCGGCGTTCACTATAAGAATATTCTTTCTTTGGGAGAAGCACACAAAGGAAAAATCCAAAGGCAAAAAATAATGCAAACAGAATACAAATGAGTTTATTTTTCCGGTTATTTTCCATGAGCATTCCTCCTTAAAAACGAAAATATAAAAATGGATTAAAGGAACCGTCTACTAAAAAAGCAGTCATCACAAGGAGAAGCAGCAGTAGAGCAAAGACCTCTGTCCAATGGAATACCTTGCCGGCAATAGGATGCTCTGACAGTTTCAGAAACAGTTTTTTTGGCAGAGGTGTGGCTCCCAAAAGGGCTAATACCAGAAGAGGAGCAAAACTTCTCAGGTAATAAACCGTTTCCGGAGATGAAAATGGAAGTTTGCCCATGCCAAACAGTCCTCCTATATGGGAAACAGCTTGAGCCAGTGTTTGTGCATCAAACAAAATGAAACTGAGCATAACAAAAAACAGCACATAGATATGTGCAAAAACAGGGTGCTTTTGCAATGATTTTAAGAGCCACAGCTTTTCCAGAATGAGCAGCAGGGCAAATAGGAGTCCCCAGAGTACAAAGTTCCAGGCAGCTCCATGCCAGAAACCTGTGAGCATCCAGACAACCAGAATATTAAAAAACCACCGCCCCTTGCCTACTCTGTTTCCGCCCATGGGGATGTACACATAATCCCGGAACCATGTTCCAAGAGAGATATGCCATCTTCTCCAGAATTCTGTAATGCTGGCAGAAATATAGGGATAATTGAAATTTTCCATAAAATGAAAGCCAAAAATTTTTCCAAGACCGATTGCCATGTCGCTGTAACCTGAAAAGTCAAAGTAAATATGGAGACAAAAAGCAATGCCGTAGAGCCAGTGAAAAACAATAGAATTTTCCTGACAAGAACGGAAGGCACTGCATAATTCGCCTAACTGATTGGCAATGAGAATCTTTTTTCCCAGGCCCAGAATAAAACGCCGGATTCCGTAGGCTGCCAAATCTGTGGAGTGTTTCCTGTTCTTTAACTGGTCTGCAATGTCAGAATACCGGACAATAGGACCTGCAATCAACTGGGGGAACATGGAAATATAGGCTGCCAGATGAATCAGATTCCGCTGTGCCGGTTCGCCCCGGTAAACATCCACAGTATAGCTGATAATCTGGAAGGTATAAAAGCTGATTCCTACAGGAAGTGCAATCCGCAGAAGGGGAAGATCAAGACCTGTGATTGCATTGAAATTTTCCAGGAAAAAATCTGTATATTTAAAATACAGAAGAAATCCGAGGCTCACTGCAACAGAACAGCCGCAGTAAAGTTTTGCAGCCGGTTTGCCCCGGTAATGTTCTAAAAGCAGTCCAAAACCATAGCCTGACAGAATGGAAATCATCATCAGAAAGACATATTTTGGCTCACCCCAGCCATAAAAAATCAGGCTGGAGCATAGAAGTATGCCATTTCGCAGTCTGGCTGGTACAAGAAAATAGGCAGCCAGAACCACAGGCAAAAAATAATATAAAAAAGGAATACTGGAAAAAAGCATAGCTTAATTTCCTGATACGGAGGTTTCCAGAATCACTTCTGAGCCATCCAGAGAAGCCTCGGCATTTTCCTTAAAGGTTTCCATGATTTCTGCTTCGCCGTAGGCAGTTACCACATATTCATCATCTGCCTTGAGAATGACAAGAGTATCCGGCATTCCACAAATCCATTGTTTGGAAAGTACACTTTCTTCCACTGCCTTAGAAAAATCTTTCATATCAGCGTCATCGGTCAGATGGTAAGCAGCTCCTGTAAAAATATTAGCATTCATCATATGCACTAGGGAAGCCGCATCATCGATATGTTTGATTTCACTTTCGGGAAGTGTCAGAGAAGTTGTAAGCTCCTCCGTTTTGGAAATATCAAATGAAGCAGGACCTTCCGTAGACATATTTTCAGAATCGCCTCCAGCCATAGGGAATTTCTGGTTCTCTTCATAGGCATCTGCAACAGTAGTAAGTACATCAAGGGCACTTTCGTATTTAGAAGCAGCACCTGCCCCGTTTTCCGGTTCTTTCTTGTTTCCGCATCCCATTACAGAGATACCAATTGTAGCACAAAGAAGAATAGCAACTAATTTTTTCATATTAATCTTGATTCCTTTCTCAAAATATTATGGTGCAATCATTATACCACGCGTGCAATCATTATACCTTAGTTCCTACAAATCAACAAGGCTTGACAGGCGTATTAATTTTCAACCAAAATCCAGAAAACTATTGACATTTATGTTGTGTGGTATTATATTAGAATCATAAAGATTAAACAAATGTTTAATCGTTTTGAGAATAAAAGAGTTATGTGTGAAAGGAGTATTTATTTTATGAAAAAAACGTATAACATTGAAGTGGACTGTGCAAACTGTGCAAATCTGATGGAGAATGAAACAAAGAAAACAGAAGGCGTGGCAAACGCTGTTGTGAATTTTATGACACAGAAGATGATCGTAGAATTTGAAGATGGGGCAGAACCAAAGTCTGTCATGAAAAATGTGCTGAAAGCTTGTAAAAAGGTAGAGCCGGACTGCGAAATCGAATTATAAGAGTTATTTAGGATGGCACCCCGGATGCATGGCATAAGGGGTGCTGATTCTTATATGGAAGGAGAGTAAAATGAATAAAAAGCAAAAAAAAATGCTGATAAGAATTATAATTGCTGCGGCAATGGTGATTGTTTTAAATATGATTTCTTTGCCGGAAATTCCAAGGTTTCTTTTGTATCTTGCAGCATATCTGGTTATCGGATATGATATTTTGAGAAAAGCCGGAAGAGGAATTCTAAACAGAAGAGTGTTTGATGAAAACTTCCTTATGGCGATTGCCACTGTAGGAGCGTTTGCCTTGGCAGTTTACACTGGAAGCGGGGATTACAACGAGGCTATTGCAGTTATGCTTTTTTATCAGATTGGGGAGCTGTTCCAGAGCTATGCAGTGGGAAAAAGCAGGAGAAATATCAGTGCCCTGATGGATATCCGTCCAGATTATGCCAATGTAGAGCGGGATGGTAAGCTGGAACAGGTAGACCCGGATGAAGTAGAAATTGACAGTGTTATTGTGGTTCAGCCGGGAGAAAAAGTACCGTTAGATGGGATTGTGTTAGAGGGAACCTCCAGTTTGAACACCAGTGCACTTACAGGAGAAAGTCTCCCACGTGATGTAAAACAGGGCGATGAAATTATCAGTGGCTGCATCAATATGACGGGTGTGCTGAAAATCCGTACTACGAAGGAATTTGGAGAATCTACAGTATCTAAGATTCTGGAGCTTGTAGAAAATTCCAGTTCAAGAAAATCAAAATCCGAAGATTTTATCTCAAAATTTGCCAGAATCTATACTCCGGCAGTATGTTATGGTGCATTGGCACTGGCAATCCTGCCGCCATTAATCCAGCTGCTCTTTTTCGGTAATGCCCCTATGTGGGGAACCTGGATTTACCGTGCACTTACCTTCCTGGTAATTAGCTGTCCGTGTGCCCTGGTGATTAGTATTCCTCTGAGTTTCTTTGCAGGAATCGGTGGTGCAAGCAAGGAAGGTGTGCTGATTAAAGGTTCTAATTATATGGAAACCATGTCGAAGACAAAGTATGTGGTGTTTGACAAAACAGGAACCTTGACTCAGGGAGTATTTGAAGTAGAGGCCATTCATCACAATGATATGGATGAAAAAGAACTCTTAGAATATGCGGCACTGGCAGAATGTGCATCTTCTCACCCAATTAGTAAAAGCATTCAGAAAGCGTATGGAAAAGAAATCGACAGAAATAGAGTTACAGATATCCGGGAAATCAGCGGTCATGGAATTTTAGCAAAGGTAGACGGAAAAGAAGTGGCAGCCGGAAACGTAAAACTGATGAAAAAGCTGGGGGTGGAATACAAAGAATGCCACAGTGTGGGTACGATTATTCATATGATTGTGGATGGAAAATATGAAGGTCATATTGTAATCGCAGATATTATCAAACCAAAGGCAAAAGAGGCGATTGCCAGATTGAAAAAAGCAGGGGTGCAGAAGACAATCATGCTCACAGGCGACGCAAAAGCTGTAGCAGAGCAGGTGGCTCAGTCTCTTGGTATTGATGAAGTATATAGTGAACTTCTTCCGGGAGATAAGGTCACAAAAGTAGAAGAAATCCTTGCAAAAAAGACAGATCAGGAAAAACTGGCATTTGTGGGAGACGGAATCAATGATGCTCCTGTGCTTACCAGGGCGGATATCGGAATTGCAATGGGAGCCATGGGATCTGATGCCGCCATTGAAGCAGCAGATGTAGTTTTGATGGATGATGATCCTATGAAGATTAGCAAAGCAATTAAGATTTCAAGAAAATGCATTGGTATTGTATATCAAAATATTGTTTTTGCTTTGGTGATTAAGTTTGCTTGTCTGGCGTTGGGAGCTGTGGGAATTGCTAATATGTGGTTTGCTATTTTTGCAGATGTAGGTGTTATGGTATTGGCAGTTTTAAATGCTATCCGGGCACTGCGAGTTCATAATCTATAAAAAAAGTCGAAAAAAAGCAAAGATTCTGTAGACATCTACCCTACGAATCGTGCTATAATGAGATGTAGGTAAAAACAACGGAACATAAACCGTTGTTTTCGCTTTCATTTCGAGTTAGGCAATGCTAATGACGAGACACAAGAGAGGAGAACAAGCAGCAAATGAAGCTTAGTGAATTATCAATCGGAAGTACCGCTACAATACGGGAAGTAGGTGGGCAGGGTGCTCTGCGTCAGCATTTTTTAGATATGGGACTTATACAGGGGACAGAAGTTACAGTGGTGAAATATGCTCCCATGGGAGACCCCATAGAACTTCGTATTCATGGATATGAACTGAGTATCCGTCTGGAAGATGCGGACAATATTCAGGTAGGAGACCCTCATGAGCCGAAAACGGTTAAAAATAAAGCTGAAAAAAAAGAAAAACATCATCCGGGATATGGTGAAGGAGGAAAATTTCACAACCGGAAGGAGGAAAATCCTCTGCCGGACAGCGAGAAACTGACATTTGCCCTGGTAGGTAACCAGAACTGTGGAAAAACCACGTTGTTTAACCAGCTCACTGGTTCCAAACAACATGTGGGAAACTTTCCGGGAGTTACAGTGGATCGCAAGGATGGGGTCATCCGTGGGCATGAGAATACGCTGATTACGGATTTGCCGGGTATTTATTCTATGTCACCTTATACCAGCGAGGAAATCGTAACCCGTGAATTTGTCATTAAGGAAAAGCCAAAGGGCATTATTAACATCGTAGATGCCACAAATGTTGAACGAAATCTTTATCTGACTATGCAGCTTTTAGAGTTAGGTTTTCCTATGGTAGTGGCTCTTAATATGATGGACGAACTCAGTCAAAATGGAGGTTCTGTTCTGGTCAATGAGATGGAAGAGGCTCTGGGTGTGCCGGTGATTCCCATTTCCGCGGCAAAAGGAGAGGGCATCGATGAGCTGGTCCGTCATGCCATCCATGTAGCAAAATATCAGGAGCGGCCGGAAGAAAATGATTTCTGCAAAAGAAATGAGGGGATTCACAGGGGAATTCATGCTGTAATGCACCTCATTGAAGATCACGCAGAAAAGACGGAGATTCCCATCCGGTTTGCGGCCAGCAAGGTCATGGAGGGGGATGTTAAGATTCTGGAGCAGTTAAAGCTCACAGAGAAAGAGCAGAATCTTCTGGATGACATTGCTGCCCAGACAGAAGAGGAAACTGGCATGGACAGGGCTGCAGCTGTGGCACAGATGCGTTTTGATTACATAGAGCAAGTGTGTAAAGAAACTGTGATTAAGCCAAGGGAAAGTAAAGAAAGAATCCGAAGTAGGAGAATCGACCACTTTCTTACCGGAAAATACACGGGAATTCCAGCGTTTATCGGCATTATGGGAATCGTGTTCTGGCTGACTTTTAATGTAATCGGTGCATTTCTTCAGGGGCTTTTAGAATCAGGAATCACAGCACTGACCGAAGCAGCAGACGCAGCTATGCAGGCGGCACATGTGAACAGTGTGATTCATTCTCTGGTCATTGACGGAGTCTTTAACGGAGTTGGAGGCGTGCTGAGTTTCCTGCCTATCATTGTTACGCTGTTTTTCTTCCTGTCTATGCTGGAGGACAGCGGCTACATGGCGAGAGTAGCCTTTATTATGGATAAATTACTGAGAAAACTGGGACTTTCCGGAAGAAGTATTGTTCCTATGCTGATTGGTTTCGGATGTACTGTGCCGGGAGTCATGGCAAGCCGTACCCTTCCATCTGAGAGAGACAGGAAAATGACCATTTTGCTCACACCATTTATGAGCTGTACAGCAAAACTTCCTATTTATGCTTTCTTTACAGCGGCATTCTTTCCCAAACACGGAGCACTGGTCATGATTGGGCTGTATCTGTTCGGCATTATTATGGGAATTTTGATGGCATTGATTTTCAAGAAGACAGCTTTCAAGGGTGAAGCAGTGCCGTTTGTCATGGAACTTCCTAATTACCGGATGCCTGGTGCAAAGAACGTACTGCATCTGCTGTGGGATAAGGCAAAGGACTTCCTTCAGCGGGCCTTCACTGTGATTTTTATTGCTACGATTCTAATCTGGTTCCTGCAAAACTTTGATACAGGATTCAATATGGTAGCAGATTCACAGGATAGTATTCTGGCTATGGCAGCAGGCGTGCTTGCTCCGATTTTTATTCCGGTAGGATTTGGAGACTGGAGAATTGTAACAGCATTGATTTCCGGCTTTATGGCAAAAGAAAGTGTGGTATCTTCTCTTACGGTATTGTTTGGTAGTACCCAGGTGCTGCAGGGCAGCCTTACTACGGTGGGAGCTGCTTCTTTGCTTGTGTTCTGCCTCTTATATACACCGTGTGTGGCAGCTATTGCTTCTGTGAAACGGGAGCTTGGAGGAAAATGGGCAGTGGCCATGGTTATTGGACAGTGTGTGATTGCCTGGATTGCGGCTTTTGCAGTATATCAGATTGGTATGCTGTTTTAACAAGAAAAAGCGGAGGACTAGCTCTGATATGGAGAGCGGTTCTTCGCTTTTTGTGTGGATTTATTTGGGATTATTTTGCTGAAAGCAGGAAATTTCCATCATCTCTTCAATCATGTGATGAAGAGACTGTGCTTTTTTTGTATTGCTTGCACGGTAGTAGGTTTCTTTTCCCTCTCTTCGTGATTGGATTAACCCGCTGTCACGGAGCAGACGGAGATGATGTGCAACAGCAGGGCTGCTCATTTCCATCATAGCGGAAATATTGATGACACATTCTTCACAGTGACAAAGAATCCAGAAAATACGGATTCTGGTGGTATCACTTAGCTGTTTGAAGATATCTGCAAGGATTTGAAAATTTTCAGTGCTTGGTATATTGTTCATAAGCTGGTCCCTTGATTGCCCATGCTGATGTGGCAGTGTGAAATGTTCCATAGAAATTCCTCCTTTTCTGAATAGTTTAACATAACATAAAAGGTTTGAAAATATATTCTTGTGTCTGTTATCCTTTTGTGTATGTATGAAAAATAAGATTTTGCCATACTATAATAACCGTGTAAATTATTTCGGGGTGTTTTAGGAAAAATAAGATTCTGTATGTGGTGGTGTTAGAAAATATGGCAGAAAAAAATTTGAGGAATATACCACAAGTGAGAGTCTTGAGCAAAGAAGAATTTGTGGAGCTGACGGAAGATTTGCCGTTTAAAAGCCGGCTGGAAGATTGCCTGCAATATGTTCCGTATTGTAAAGTTGAGGTATATGCACAGTGTATTTTGGGGGCTTTGTGTATTCCCGATAAGAAAAATCTGGAAGGGATGCCTCAAATTTTGGGGTATTATGTGAAGAAAGATACTGTTATTCTGGTGTGTCAGGAATCCAGCCAAGAGTGGATTTTAGAAAAAATCAGGAAAATAAAGCAAATCATTGTATCAGGAGAAAAATATTTTCCGGAATCCCAGGAGATTCAAATGCTGTTACTTTTATTTCACTGCTTTATTGAACAAGAAGTTCCCTATTTGCAAAAATTTGAGGAACAAATCACGGAACTGGAACATATTTTGCTTGAAGAAGCTTCAAGAGAGTTTCCTTGGATATTGATGCAGTTACGAAAAAATATTATGAAGCTTCGGAATTGTTATGTTCAATTAATCGATATTGGAGAAGAATTGCAAGGTGGTTATAGTCAGTTGATTTCAAAAGAACAGGCAGGAGAATGGGCTGTTTTCACAAACAGAGTTTCCAGACTTCGTGATTATACGGAAAATATCCGTGAGAATCTCCTTCAGCTTCATGAACTGTATCAGGCACAAACTGATTTGAAACAAAATGAAATCATGGCGGTGCTCACTGTGGTTACTACTATTTTTATGCCGCTGTCGCTTCTGGCGGGATGGTATGGCATGAATTTTTCTAATATGGTATTGCTTAATTGGAAGTATGGATATTTGACATTGATGATTTTGACCTGTTTTGTCATCTGTCTGGAAGTATTTTATTTTTACAGAAAAGGTTTTTTTAAGAGAGTGATAAAAAAATTAGACAAAAATCAGCATTTGATAAAATAAAGTAAGCAGCCGGTATCTTTCTGTACAGAGGCCGGCTGCTTATCTATAGCAGTAGCGGTTATTTATGATTCACTTTACCGGAACCCTCGCCTTGAAAGTATTCTTTTACCAGTTTCACAACTGTACCGGAGAGCAGGAAGACTGCTATCAGGTTTGGAATAGACATAAGGCCGTTGAAGGTTTCTGCAATACTCCATAATAATCCGAGGTCCATAGTAGCACCCAGAATTGCAACCATGGAATAGATGATCATAAAAGGTTTCGTGATTTTAGATGAAAATAAAAATTCAATACATCTTGCACCGTACAGTCCCCATCCGATAATGGTGGAGAAAGCAAAGCAACACATTGCAATGGCGGTGAAAATAGATACCCAGCTTCCGTAAGTGGAAGTAAAACCAAGAATGGTAAGCTCAGCACCAGCAGCTTTGCCGTAGGCAATCGGTACATTGCTGCACAGAATAACAAGGGCAGTCAGAGTACAGATTACAATAGTATCGGTGAAAACTTCGAAAATTCCAAAAAATCCTTGTTTCACAGGTTTTTTCGTATCAGCACAGGCGTGGGCGATAGAGCCTGTTCCGAGTCCGGCTTCATTGGAGAAGATTCCCCTGGACACACCTTTCTGCATACTGAGGAAAATGCTTCCCACTACACCGCCAGTAAAGGCAGAAGGATTAAATGCACCGTAAATAATGGAATAAAACACACTGGGAATTCTCTTGAAGTTCAGCAGAATTACACCAAGGGCAAGCGTGATATAGAACATTGCCATAAATGGAACCAGGCGTTCTGTTACCTGGCCAATACGCTTGATTCCACCCAGAAGAACCATTCCTACCAAAAAAGCAAGAATAATGCCAAGAATCAGGTTAAATGTTCCAAGAGATTCTTTTGAAATTAAATTATAGTTTAAAAGTGCGGAGTCAATAGATGCAGTAATGGTGTTGACCTGGGTTGCATTTCCAGTGCCGAATACAGTGAGTACACCAAAAATAGAAAATAGTACAGCGAGAAAATACCAGTTTTTGCCAAGTCCGTTTTTTATGTAGTACATAGGACCGCCCACAAGTTCTCCGTTTTTGTTGGTTTCTCTAAAATGAACCGCCAGAGTCACTTCGGAAAATTTTGTGCACATACCTAAAACAGCAGAAATCCACATCCAGAATACAGCACCAGGACCTCCGATTGCAATGGCACCAGCCACACCGGCTACATTTCCTGTTCCAACAGTAGCAGCAAGAGCTGTACAGACCGCCTGAAATGGGGTCAACGCACCATCAGATGCGTCACGCTTGCGGAACATTCGGCCTAAGGTGGTTTTGATTGCATAAGGAAATTTTCGGATTTGTAAAAAGTGTGTACGGATGCTGAGGTATAAGCCAACACCAATGATACAGACCATAGCAGGAACGCCCCAGACAAAGTTGTTTACCGCAGTATTGATGGTTTCAATCAATTGAATCATAGGAAATATCCTCTCTGTTTAAAATTTATCTGCATAAAAACACAGTTATTTTTCATGATAGCATATTTTTATGAAAATGTACATTGATTGAAAAACATTATGGTCCGCTTATAAAGTAAAATAAGAACTTGATGTAGGTTTTTATTGTATCAATTAATTTTCTTCCTGGTTCCAGTAATGCTTTAGATACTCTTTTGCCTTCTCTGGATCAAGGGAAAGTTTTTCAATTAACTTGGTGAGCGTTTCTTCATAGGAGAGATGAAAATCTTTGCAGAGAATGATTAGTCCTTCGACCCTGCCCTCAGTAATGCCTTCAGCTCTACCCTCAGCTCTGCCTTCGGCTCTACCTTCAGCTAATCCACGGTCTCTTGCTTCTTCGCGCAAAAATTCTCTATAATCTTCTTCGTCAAATTCTGTAAGGATCATATTTACTACCTCCGATTTGTTTTTGAGAAGCAGTTCTGACAAAATTCCGTTTTCAATACAGTAATCTACAGCTTTTTCTGTGCCGGTTTCATAGTTTTTATGTTTTTGTACACAATCCCGGACACAGGCAACAAACTGTGCATATTGCTTTAATGTGGAGCATTTTTCCATAAGTTCTCTGTTATGACCTAAATTGATATTCAGTACAACTGCGGTACATTCCAAACAGGGGAAATCCCCTTTTTGTATAAACAAATCACTAAGATGCAGTTCCTTTCTTTCCGGCTGCTCTTTGGTTCCATTGTAAAAAACCACATATTGTGGGGTTGGGATTAAGAGAGGGGTTTCGGAATAGAGGCGCCTTTTTACGGGTTCAATATGGGCTCGGTATAAATCAGCAAAGTAGAGAAGACCCCGGAGAGGAAGATTGGGGCTAAGGGTACTTTGGTGTTCGTAGAGATTCATAACATGATCGATGATAAAGGAAGTATCATTTTTCATTCCCATATAAACAACGTCATCAAGCGTAGTGATTTTCAAATCGTCTTCATTTGTGTAATCAGTACCGTTCAGGGCATTGTAAAGTGTCAGAAGGTCTTTCTTTTCTCGAAAAACTGTACGGAAAAGTTTGTCTTTGTGCTTCCTGTTTACGTTGATTTTTTGCATAGATTTCTCCTTTCTATTGTATCAAAATCTGATCTGCGAGACAACAAAAACAGATGAAATTTAATCAATGAATCCTTGTAAAATCATGATAATGTGTTGGGTTTTCTGGCGAATGCCAAAGAATGAATCAGCAGAGAATTCTGCTTTGATGAAGCCAATGGTAGCATTTTTGTTTAGAAAAGTCAACAAGAAACGAACTGTAAAACTCAACAAAAATAAATGAGAAAAAACAAAGAATATTTTTATGCAAAATGACATATTGATGTAATGCGGTATCTGTGTTAATTTGGTAATAAAGAATATCGGAAACGTTACCGATATCGATACCAGTAACGTTTTGCATAAATTTTATTTAAGGAGAACAAGATATGAGAGCCAGTGGTGTATTATTACCTGTGTCATCTTTACCATCGAAATATGGAATAGGCAGTTTTTCGAAAGAAGCGTTTGAATTTGTGGATCAGTTGAAGAGAGGAGGACAAAAGTACTGGCAGATTTTGCCTTTGGGTCCTACGGGATACGGAGATTCTCCATACCAGTCTTTTTCCACTTTTGCAGGAAATCCATTTTACATTGATTTAGAGGCATTGATTCAGGAGGGGCTGCTTACAGAACAGGAATGTGATTCTGTGGATTTTACCGGTCATCCTTCCTATGTGGAATACGAAAAAATTTATCGCGGAAAATTTGGAGTATTAAGACAAGCTTTTGAGCGTTATGTGCCAGATGAGGATTACGAAGATTTTATAAAAGAGAATGCTTTTTGGCTGGAAGATTATGGACTGTACATGGCGATAAAAAATAGCTTGGACGGAGTTAGCTGGGGGGAATGGGAAGATTCACTGAAGCGGAGAGTACCGGAAGTACTGGAACAAAAAAGAAGAGAACTGGAAGAGGAAGTCCGGTTTGTATATTTTCAGCAGTATGAATTTACAAAACAGTGGGAAAAACTAAAAAAATATGCGAATGAGCAAGGAGTACGCATTATTGGTGATATTCCAATTTATGTAGCTTTTGATAGTGCAGATGCATGGGCGAATTCTCAGTTATTCCAGGTTGATGATGAATGTAATCCTATAGGAGTAGCAGGATGCCCGCCAGATGCTTTTTCGGCTACAGGGCAGCTGTGGGGAAATCCATTATATGACTGGGATTATCATAAAGAGACCGGATACGCATGGTGGATTCAGCGTCTTAGATATTGTTTTAAACGGTATGATGTGGTGCGTGTGGATCATTTCAGGGGATTTGATGAATACTATGCAATTCCTTACGGACATGAGACTGCACAGTATGGAAAATGGGAAAAGGGACCGGGAATTGAGCTGTTTCAGGCAGTGAAAAGAGAACTGGGTGAAGTAGAGATTATTGCGGAAGACCTTGGTTATCTTACGGAAAGTGTGCTGAAGTTAGTGAGGGATACAGGTTATCCTGGAATGAAGGTGCTTCAATTTGCTTTTGATTCCAGAGAAGAAAGTGATTATCTGCCTCATAATTATAATCACAATTGTGTAGTTTATACGGGAACTCATGATAATAATACAATTCTTGGCTGGCTGGATGAAATGTCACCACATGACAGAGATTTTGCATTGCGTTACATGAATAATTATCATACGCCTCACCATGAAATGCCATGGGATTTTATCCGTTTAGCTATGAGTTCTGTGGCAGATCTGGCTGTGACTCCGATTCAGGAATTTTTGTGTCTTGGAGGAGAAGCCAGAATCAACAAACCGTCTACCTTAGGTTATAACTGGAAGTGGCGTCTGACCCCTGGACAGATTACAGATGAGGTTGTAGACAGAATGTATCAGATGACTAGGTTGTATGGAAGAATCTGATAGACAGTGAAGTTCCGGAAGGGCGGTACTCGTATGGGAAATGTAACGATTAAGGATATAGCCAGGCAGTGCGGAGTTGGAGTCAGTACGGTTTCAAGAGCTATGAATAATCATCCGGATATTAATCCTGAGACGAGAGAAAAAATCATGAAAACCATTGCCAGGGAAAATTATGTTCCTAATAATAGTGCCAGAAATCTAAAACGGCTGGAAGCGAAAGCCATAGTGGTGCTGGTCAAAGGAATTGGCAATACGTTTTTGGGTAATTTAATCAGTGGTTTGGAGAGGGAATGCCAGAAAAGGGATTATAGTTTTCTGCTTCAATATGTGGAAGAGCAGGAGAGTGAATTAGATGTTGCCATTGGCATTGCAAAAGAAAAAAAGCCCAGTGGAATGATATTTTTAGGAGGGGATTTTTCGCATCCGGAAGAGAAAATAAAGCAATTTCAGGTGCCATTTGTTCTCAGTACGATTGGAAAGGCAGAGGTACAGGCAGAAAATGGTGCTTCTGTTTCGGTAGATGATTTTTTAGAAAGCTATAAGATGACACAATATCTGATTGAACTTGGACATGACAGGATTGCTCTGATCACAGCACCTAAGGAGGATAAGAGTATTGGCAGTCTAAGGCTTTTGGGATATAAAAAGGCATTGGAAGACCACGGGATACCGTGCCGGGAGGAGCTGATTCAGTATATGAATGCGGAGGAAGACAGATATTCTTTCCGGTCCGGTTATAAGCTGGCTGGGAAACTTCTGGAGAAGACAACATTTTCGGCACTGTATGCGGTGTCTGACAGTCTGGCTATAGGAGCTTGCAGAGCTTTGAAGGAGGCTGGGGTTTCTGTTCCTGAGCAATGTTCGGTTGCAGGGTTTGATGGTACAGAAGAAGGGGAGTTCTATATTCCTAAGATTACTACCATCAGACAGCCGGTGGAATGCATTGCAAAAGCTACGGCAGATATATTGTTTGATATGATCTTGAATAAGAAACCACCTAGGAATATAGTCTTTCCGGGAGAATTATTGCCAAGAGAATCTACTGGGAAACATTCTTTTAACACATAAAAAAGAAATAAAGTTATCTATACCGCTGTTGTGGTCTGTGCTGCTGTATGATTTTTCGGCAATAGGGCTTCGCAGCGGTGTTTTCTTATCTATACAAGAATAAGAAAGTGTGATAAATTAATTAGAGAAAAAATAGGACAGGAGGGATTTGTTATCAAAGAGTTGGCAGAATTGTTTTGGATATTTGCGAAGATGGGGGCTGTGACGTTTGGAGGCGGATATGCTATGCTTCCCATTATCCAGAGGGAAATTGTAGAAAAAAAAAGATGGGCAACAGAAGAAGAAGTGATGGATTACTATGCGATTGGACAGTGTACGCCAGGGATTATTGCTGTCAATACATCAACTTTTATTGGGTATAAACAAAAAGGAGTTTTGGGAGGATTTGCAGCTACATTTGGATTTGTTTTTCCGTCACTGGTAATTATCACGGTTATTGCAGCTTTTATTCAAAATTTTGCACATCTTCCGTATGTTACGTATGCTTTTGACGGTATTCGTGCATGCGTATGTGCACTTATTTTAGACGCAGTCCTCAAATTGGGTAAAAAATCAATGATTGATAAATGGTGTGTTGTTATTTGTGCGGTGATTACGGTTCTCAGTGCTTTTACTTCTCTTTCGCCTGTGATTTTAGTGGTTCTGGCGGGAGCAGCAGGAATCTGCATTAAAAATCTGGAGAAGATGAAGGAGGGAAAAGTATGACGCTGTGGTTATTGTTTTATGAGTTTGCAAAAACTGGACTTTTTGCGATAGGAGGCGGAATGGCAACGATTCCGTTTCTGTATGCGATTTCTGAAAAGACAGGGTGGTTTACAGCAGCAGACATTGGAAACATGATTGCCATTTCCGAGTCAACACCGGGTGCGATTGGCGTTAATATGTCTACTTATGTAGGTTTTCATGTGGCTGGGCTTGCCGGGGCATTGATTACTACGTTTGGGTTAGTGCTCCCGTCTATTATTGTAATTATCATTATCAGTAAGATGCTGAAAAAATTTAAGGATTCCCAGATGGTGAAGAAGATATTTTATGGGCTGCGGCCAGCTTCTACAGGATTAATCATTGCTGCTGGTATTGGTGTGGCATTGGAAACATTTTTCCCGGGAAGCCAGATAACAGATTTGCAGGGGATTTTTGCCAGTGTACAATGGGGAAGGATTTTACTGGCGGCAGTTCTGTTCTTTGGGATTCAGAAGTGGAAAAAACATCCGGTGTTCTATATTGCTGTAGCGGCAGTTGTGGGAATGCTGTTTAAGTTATAGAAAAACAAATAGCAAGAAATGTTGAGAAGGGCTGCCGCTAGGCAGTCTTTTTTGGTAGTAATATTGAATAAAATATTTAGAAATAAATGTATTATTTTACTAAAATCTAAAATGAATATTGCAATAAAAATTGTAGTGTTATAGAATAAAGCCATGATAACAAATTTACCATCTGCATGATAGGTGGTAAAGGGAGGGAAAAATGAATCAAAATAATTACAAACAAACCAGTTACAACCAGCCGTTTATTGAACAGAGGGCAGATCCGTATGTGTACAGGCATACAGATGGGATGTATTATTTTACAGCTTCTGTTCCAGAGTATGACAGAATTATACTGCGTGGTGCAAAGACCATTCAGGGATTAAAAGAGGCTGAGGAATTCACTCTGTGGAAAAAACATGAGCAAGGACCCCAAAGTGTTCATATTTGGGCACCGGAACTTCATTACATTTATGGTGAATGGTATATTTATTATGCAGCAGGAGATGCTGTTGATGTATGGGCTATCCGCCCGTATGTGCTTCACTGTAAAGGGCAGAATCCTTTACAGGATGAATGGGAAGAACTTGGCATGATGAAGGCAGCAGATGGGGATGAATTTTCTTTTCATGCATTTTCTCTGGATGCTACAGTGTTTGAAAACAAAGGAGAATACTATTGGATATGGGCAGAAAAAACAGGAGTTGGAAAGCAGATTTCTAATCTTTATATTGCAAAACTGGAAGCTGCAAATAAACTGGCTACAGTCCAGGTGCTTCTTACAACCCCTGATTATGACTGGGAAAGAGTAGATTTCTGGGTTAACGAAGGCCCTGCTGTCCTGAAACATGATGGCAAGATCTATCTGACTTTTTCTGCCAGTGCTACAGGTGCATGTTATTGTATGGGTATGCTGTATGCTGATGAGAATGAGGATTTGCTGGATCCTCATGTGTGGACAAAACAGAGATATCCTGTTCTCAAAACAGATGAAGAGAAAGGTATTTATGGGCCAGGACATAACTCTTTTGTAAAGGCAGAAGATGGGGTTACAGATTTGTGTATTTACCATGCAAGACCGTATGATGAAATTATTGGAGACCCTCTGTATGACCCGAACAGGCATGCTATGATTATGCAGGTTAAATATGATACGAAGGGTATGCCTGTGTTTGAATATGAAGAACATTGATGTTACTGTTGACAACTATATATAAGAATGCTGGAATCTTTCCTTGTATATTCAGAAAAAATCATGTATAGTAATGTTTAGATAAATCTAAAATGATTGAAGTTGTCTGGAAAGTAGGAAAGGTAATGCTGCATATTAAAAGTTTGGATGAGGGGCTTGAGGTGTTTAAAGCTTTGGGCTCAGAAATCAGGATAAATATAATAAAATTGTTACTGGAAAACCGTGAGATGAACATGAATGAATTGGCGTCAGCCCTGGGAATTACTAACGGTGCTTTGACCAGCCATATAAAAAAAATGGAAGAAACGGGTATCATTAAAGTGATTACAGAACATAGTGGTCATGGGAATCAAAAACGGTGCAGGGTGAATGTAGACAAAATATTAGTTGAGGTCGAATCAGAGGATACAGAAGATTGGAATAATATCTATGATACAGAAGTAAAAGTGGGACATTATTCTGACTATGAGGTATATCCAACTTGCGGTCTTGCTACAGATACAGCTCTCGTGGGAGAAGTAGATGACCCTAGATATTTTGCTCATCCAGACAGGATTCACGCAAAGATTCTTTGGTTTACAAAGGGTTATATTGAATATATGATTCCTAATTTACTTCCTGGAGGTACAAAGATAGAACAGCTTACGCTGTCAGTGGAAATCGGGTCAGAAGCACCGGGAGTAAACAATGACTGGCCTTCAGATATTTCTTTTTATCTGAATGATGAGAAAATAGGAACTTGGACCAGTCCAGGTGATTATGGTGACGTGAAAGGGATTTTTACACCAGATTGGTGGCTGCCTAACTGGAATCAATATGGTCTTCTGAAGATGATAGTTATAAACAAAAAAGGAACCTTTGTGGATGGTTTGAAAATATCAGATGTAGATATTTCAAGGTTTCATCTGGATTATAAGAGCAGCATCCGTTTCAAGTTTCAAATTGAGGAAGATGCAAAAAATACAGGAGGTATTACAATCTTCGGAAATGGATTCGGAAATTATAATCAGGATATTAAAGTGCGGATTGCATATAGTCAGATGTAGCCGTATCGTTTGATGAAAAACGGCTCAGTATTCTTGGAAAAAGAGCTGTTTTTTATTTTCATAGAAAGGAAAAATATTATGGCAAAATTAGTAATCAACCCAAACAAAAAAGTGAGTAAAATCAACAAAGAAATCTACGGACATTTCTCAGAACATCTGGGAAGATGTATCTATGAAGGAATTTATGTGGGAGAAGATTCCCCTATTGAAAATGTTAATGGTATGAGATGCGATGTGGTAGAAGCATTGAAAGAGATTAAAGTTCCGGTTCTGCGCTGGCCGGGCGGCTGCTTTGCAGATGAATATCACTGGAAAGACGGAATTGGCCCAAAAGAGGGAAGAAAGAGAATGATCAATACACACTGGGGTGGTGTGGTTGAAGATAACAGTTTTGGTACGCATGAATTTTTTGAACTGTGCGAACAGCTTGGTTGTGAGACATACATTAATGGAAACCTGGGAAGCGGTACCGTGCAGGAAATGTCTGAGTGGGTGGAATATATGACTTTTGAGGGAGTTTCTCCTATGGCAGAACTCCGTGCAAAAAATGGTCATGAAAAACCATGGAAAGTGGATTTCTTTGGCGTAGGAAACGAAAGCTGGGGATGCGGTGGAAATATGAATCCAGATTTCTATGCAAATGAATACCGTAGATATCAGACTTTTGTAAGAGATTATAAGGCTGGAGAGCATATTGAAAAAATCTGCTGTGGAGCAAACGTTGATGATTATGAGTGGACAAAAGATGTGCTGGCAACTTGCTTCAATCATTCCCTGCCATTTCAGCATGGATTTATGGATGGTCTGTCTTTGCATTATTATGTGCATCCGGAAGGATGGGATATTAAAGGAAGTGCAACAGATTTTGATGAGGCTGTATGGTACAAAACTCTTGGAAAAGCACTGTATATGGAGGAATTGATTAATCGTCATGGTGTGATTATGGATGAGTATGACCCAGAAAAGAAGATTGGTATGATCGTAGATGAATGGGGTACCTGGTACACCTGTGAGCCAGGAACAAATCCAGGATTTTTGTATCAGCAGAATACCATGAGAGATGCTCTGGTAGCTGGTATTACACTGAATATTTTTAATAAACACAGTGACAGAGTGAAAATGGCAAACCTTGCACAGATGGTAAATGTGCTTCAGGCGGTTCTTCTGACAGAAGGAGATAAGATGGTGAAAACACCTACTTATCATGTGTTTAATATGTATAAATATCATCAGGATTCTATGCTGGTGGAGAGTTCTATTGAAAGTGAAACCATAGGAACAGAGGAATATCCGGTTCCAAATCTGACAGAATCTGTCTCTGTTGATGAGAATGGGGTTCTTCATATTACGGTTACAAATCTTTCTATTTCTGAAAGCTATGATGTGGATGCTAGAATTTTGGATAGAGAGATGAAAGAAGTAAAAGGTGAGATTGTGACAGAGGAAATGCATGCTATGAATACCTTTGAAGATGCAGACCGTGTATGTGTAAAGGAATTTTCTGATATTCAGATTACAGACAAAGGGCTGAAATTTACCATTCCTGCATGCAGTGTACTTCATATTGCTGTGAAATAAGGATGGAAACAAAGACAAGAGTATGCAGAAAATGCCTGCTTCGTGATATGGAGGAGGCAGAGGCTTTCAAAAATATGTATGATTATATTGCAAATCTTAACCCTGAGGATAAGGTGACGGATGAACAATATGAACAGCGGTTACTTATGTGCCGGCAGTGTGAACATCTGCTGTCCGGTATGTGCCGCAAGTGTGGCTGTTACGTGGAAATGCGGGCAGCTATGAAAATAAGGCATTGTCCGGATGTTCCGGGCAGGTGGTAATATACTTAAAAAATGCCCCTGAAGCATTTACTTTACGGAAAAAGGTTGACAACTATAAAAAAATAGTTGTTTAATAAGAGTGGGTGAAAGTAAAACGTTTAAGTAAATGGAAAAGGGGAAGATTATATGGCAACGATTAAAGAAGTAGCGGAGGCGTGCAAGGTTTCTGTTGCCACGGTATCTAATATCTTGAATGGAAAACCGGGGGCCAGCGAGGCGACGAGGAAGCTTGTGCTGAAGACTGCTGAGAAAATGGAATATACTCCTAACTATGTGGCAAAACATTTAAAAATGAGAAATACAAGAAGTATCGGGGTTATTGTTGAAGATATGACTATTTTCAGTATCCCGGACATTGTTGACGGTATTACAGATTACTGCCAGAAAGTAGACTATCAAATTCTTCTGACAAATCTCAGACTGTTTAAAAAGTATGATGATAAGTATTATAACAAAGATGACTATTTTGGGATTGTAAAACAGGAGATTCGGAAATTAATGGCAAAGCAGGTGGAAGGAATCATCTATGTAACTGCACATGAGAGAATTATGCATTGCATTCCGAATGATCTGCCGATACCGGCAGTTATGGCCTATGGATATACCCAGAGTGGTAAAGTGCCTTCGGTGGTTGTAGATGACGAGCATGGTGCTTATGAGGTGGTTCAGTATTTAATTGAGCAGGGGCACAGCAGGATTGGCGTGATTACAGGAAAGGCAGACAGCCTTCATATGCAGGCCCGTCTTCTTGGATATCAGAAGGCTTTACGGGATAATGGGATTTTGTATGATCCGGAACTTGTATGCAATGGGGACTGGACCAGGGAAGCTGGATATCGTTATACAGATGAGCTTCTGGATAAGGAAGTTACAGCCATTTTTTGCATGAATGACCTTATGGCAGGCGGTGTGTATGACAGGACAGAAGAGAGAAATATAAAAATTCCAGAGAAGATTTCTGTAGTAGGCTATGACAATAGGGAGTTGTCCAGTTATTATAAGCCACCGCTAACAACAATCACATTACCTTTACATGATATTGGCTACCGTGCTGCAGAGGTGATGATTGATATGCTGGACAAAAAGATACAGCCCCAGGCTGAAGAGCTTGTTTATCAGATTCCTTGCAGCAGGCTTATACGAAA
This sequence comes from uncultured Blautia sp., assembly GCA_900556555.1. Classification (GTDB taxonomy): domain Bacteria; phylum Bacillota; class Clostridia; order Lachnospirales; family Lachnospiraceae; genus Blautia. The sequence goes on along the minus strand of USPF01000017.1, from coordinate 4,292 downwards.
GTCAGTAAAGTCTTTGGAAACAGTGAAAGTTAGCGGTACAAGTTGATAAAAAGGATACAAGTAAGAAGGAAAAAACAGTTTTTTTGGATTATGGAAAATAATCTTAAAAAGCTGTTTTTTTGTGTTTTTGCACAAAGGGAAAAACATAAAAACGAAGGGAAATAGTAGGATAAAAAGAAATTTATTGTTAAAAGTGCACATAATTAAACGATTAATGTAAAGATAAAGTTGTGTGAAAGATGAAAAATAAAGATAAGAAGAGAAAAAGAGAGTATTAATTAGGATTTAATTAAGTTAATCGTTAAAAAAGTATATTTACTAACTTTATATATAAACAATAATATGATATAAATAAGAAAAATCAATGAAGGACATATAAAACTGTTTAATATCACTGAAACATAAGATGTTTTTTGTGAAGACCTCAGGATAATTACTATATAGAAAACCAGATGAAAATGTGAATACTCATTCTGATATTAAACGTTTAATATGGAGGCGGGACAGGATGGAAAAAGTACGGTTAAAAAGTGTTCCATTAAATAATATTCATATCAAAGATAGTTTTTGGGACAAATATATTAAACTGGTCAAAAATGTTATTCTTCCATATCAGTGGGATACTCTCAATGATAGAGTTCAGGATGCGGAACCAAGCCATTGTATTCAAAATTTTAAGATTGCAGCCGGTGAAGAAACAGGAGAGTTCCAAGGAGCAGTGTTCCAGGATACGGATGTGGCGAAATGGCTTGAGGCTGTAGCATTTACCCTTGCTTCATCAGGAAGAGATGAAAAACTAGAGAAACTTGCAGATGAAACGATTGCCCTAATAGGAAGAGCACAGTGTGAAGATGGATACTTAAATACATATTATACCATCAAAGAACCAGAAAGACGCTGGAGCAACTTAAAAGAAGGACATGAGCTTTATACTGCAGGGCATATGATAGAAGCTGGCGTAGCCTATTATGAAGCAACAGGAAAAAAAGAGTTCTTGAATATTGTAGCTAGATTTGCAGATGTGATCTGTAAGAAGTTTGGTTCTGAAGAAGGACAGTGTCATGGATACCCTGGGCATCCGGAAGTGGAACTGGCATTAGTAAAGTTGTATCAAGTGACTGGAGAACGAAGGTATCTGGACACAGCGAAATATTTTATAGATGTAAGAGGACAGGGTGAAAATTATTTCAAGCTAGAAGAAAATGGTGAAAAATATAAAGCGATATTTCCTGAGTTTGCAGGATATCAGCCGGAATATTCCCAGTCACATCAGCCGGTAAGAGAGCAGAAAACAGCAGAAGGACATGCAGTAAGAGCTGTATATTTATATAGTGCTATGGCAGATTTGGCTTATGAATATCAGGACAAAGAACTGGAAGATGCCTGTGAAACGCTTTGGGATAACATGGTACATAAAAGAATGTATATTACAGGGGGAATCGGTTCTTCCGGGCTTCTGGAAAGATTTACTACAGATTACGATTTGCCAAATGACAGAAATTACTCAGAATCCTGTGCATCTATCGGATTGGCAATGTTTGGTAAGCGAATGGGAGAAATAACACGGGATGCTTCTTACATAGATATCGTAGAAAAAGCATTGTATAACACAGTTTTAGCAGGAATTGCCATGGATGGAAAGAGTTTTTTTTATGTAAACCCATTAGAGGTATGGCCTGATAACTGTATGGAAAGAACCTCCATGGAACACGTGAAGCCAGTAAGACAGAAGTGGTTCGGTGTAGCATGCTGTCCGCCCAATATAGCGAGAACCCTTGCATCTCTTGGGCAGTATTTGTATGGACAAGATGACAAGAAACTTTATGTAAACTTATATGTTTCTAATGAAACGGATACGTATATAAACGGTAAACCATATAGTATAAAAATAGACAGCAATTATTTGAAAGATGGTAAGGTAAAAATCTACGCAGAAGGGAAAGATAGTGCTGGTCATGGATGCCTGGCACTTAGAATTCCCGGATATATGAAAGAATTCCAGATTTACAGAAATCAGAAAAAACTGGAGCAGGTTAAGATTGAAAAAGGTTACGCACTGCTGGAAGATTTGGACAAAAAAGAAGAAATTACAATAACATTTCCAATGAAAGCCCGGTTTGTATGGGCAAATCCCAATGTCCGTGCAGATGAAGGAAAGGTAGCAGTGATGAGAGGACCTTTGGTGTATTGTCTGGAAGAAGTAGATAACGGAAAAAATCTTTCCGCATGTTATCTAGACACAGAAGAAGAGCCGGAGGAGATATTTGAACCGGAACTTCTAGGCGGTGTAGTAAGCATCCGTTTGAAGGGAAAAAGAATTTCCCAAAAAGGATGGGAAGACGGTGCTCTTTATGGAGAGCATAGAAGCCGGTTTGAGGATGCAGAATTTAAGGCAGTTCCTTATTGTAACTGGGGAAACAGAAAGACAGGAGAAATGACTGTCTGGGTAAAAGAGGTTTTATAAATTTCAAGCTGTATCATACAGGAACGGACGGTTCCTGATAGTGATAGAATAATTTAAGGGAGGAAAACTCATTATGAAGAAAAAAGCGTTGGCAGTATTATTATGTGCAGCAATGGCTGGAACTATGTTAGCAGGATGCGGCGGTTCTAAAGACGGCGGAGAGAAAAAAGAAACCGGAAAAAGAGAGATGGAAGTAGAAGGTGATGATGTTACTACTTTAAATGTATGGACATTTATTGAAAATCATCAGGATTTCTATACTAACATGGCTGAGAAATGGAATGAAGCAAATCCTGACAAAAAAGTAAAATTAGTTCTTTCCAATATGGCTTACGATGATATGCACAACAAATTATCTCTGGCTCTGGAATCAGGAGAAGGTGCACCAGATGTTGTAGACATCGAGCTTGGTAAATTCCCGGCATTTACAACAGGTAAAATTGGACTGATGGATTTAACAAGTGCAATTGAGCCATACAAGGATAAAGTGGTAGAATCCAGACTGGATCTGTACGGAAAAGATGGTAAGTATTACGGATTACCCACGCATGTTGGTACAACAGTAGCTTTTTATAATACAGAAGCACTGGAAGCAGCAGGCATTGACTACACAACCATCAAAACATGGGAAGATTTCAAAAACGCAGGTGTAAAATATAAAGAAGAAACAGGAAAGATATTTGCAGCAGCAGAAACTACAGCACAGTGGACAGTAAACCTGATGCTGGCTCAGAAGAGTGGAAGCTACTTAAAAGAAGATGGTTCTCTGGATGTAAACAATGATACTATGGTTGAATGTTTACAGTACATGAAAGATATGCAGGCAGCTGGAGCACTTGATACAATTGCAGGCGGACAGCCAGATAATGAAGAAGCTTATCCTCTGTACAATAGTGGTGATGTTGCAGCAGCCATTATGCCATTCTGGCAGACAAGCCGTTACACAAGTTACATGACAGACCTGAAAGGTAAAGTTGCAATCGCAGCTCCTCCAGTATGGGGTGACAATGATGCAGTTAAAACCATCGGTGGTGGTGGTACAGGTACTGCTGTTGTAGCTACAAGTGAAAACGCAGATCTTGCAGCAGAAGTATTTGCTTATATTAAACTTTCTGATGAAGCAAGCCAGGAAATCTACAATGTATTAGGATTTGACCCTGTAAACACAGAAGTTTGGACAGACACAGCACTGACAGAAAATCCAGATAACCAGTTTGTACAGTACTTCAATACAAAACCATTTGCATCTCTTCTGGAAGTACAGGATGGTATTGGACTGTTAGATTGCTATACAGATGAAAAAATGCCTTCTATCAATAATGTATTCTGTACACAGACATTAAATGATATTTTTGAATCTGATGTTGATGTAAAAGAAGCACTGGATGCTGCTCAGGATACACTTGAAAATGAATTTGCGGAATAATCTATGATTATCTGGGGGCTGTTGCATGAAGTCAACTGCCCCCATGTTGTTTCAAAAATAAAAGGAGTAATGATAGTATGAACAAGATAAAGAAACTCTTTTATTCGCAAAAGGCTGCTCCTTATGTATTCATTCTTCCTTTTGTACTTACGATTCTGTTGTTCTGGCTGTTTCCAATAGGAAATGGTGTTTTACTCAGTTTTCAGGATGTATTAAAGGATAAATGGGTAGGATTTGATAACTATTCCCGCCTTTTGACAGACAAAATGTTTTTTAAAGCAGTTTATAACAGTGTGAAATATATGATCGGAACTTTGATTTTGCTGATTCCGTTTCCACTGCTTTTTGCCAGCCTTCTTAATAGTAAGCTGATGAAGGGACAGGGATTTTTTAAATCTGTTT
>USPF01000016.1 GCA_900556555.1 uncultured Blautia sp. | reverse complement strand
GTAGAGCACTTGACTTTTAATCAAGTTGTCCGGGGTTCGAATCCCCGATGCTTCACTTTAAGAGATGGCTGAAATCCAGCAGACGTAGGATTTCGGCTCTTTTTTATCAAAACAGAATATGCGGGCATGGCGGAATTGGCAGACGCGCCAGATTTAGGTTCTGGTGTCTATGACGTGCAGGTTCAAGTCCTGTTGCCCGCAGGCTAAGGGGCATATCAGTAAATAGATAGCCCCGTTTTTTTATTTTTACCTGCTTACTTTTTTCAAAAATCACTCACTTTTTCTCATTTCTCCATTTTAGCCTATCTATCCGGTATCTGCCGCCCTTCATGATTCATATGGTAGTGATCCCTGTAAATAAGTTCGGAGATAGGCACAAATTCATACCCTTTATCCTGAAGGGCAATGATCACCTGCTCCAGAGCATCTTTTGTATATTTGGCACCATTATGGCAGAGAATAATACTTCCGTTGCTCAGATTTTTATGCTCCGTGATACGTTTTACAATGTCATCAGCCCCATAATCTTTCCAGTCCAGAGAATCAATATTCCATTGAATAGGATAATAATTATTTTTTTTTGCATTGGCAACGACCTGATTGTCATAATCGCCATAGGGAGGGCGGAACAGAAACATATCGTATCCGGTGAGCTCTTTTACCTTATTATGTACAGACATCAGTTCCTGTGTTTTTTCTTCATCACTTAATTTTGTCATGTACTTATGGTTCTGGCTGTGATTTCCAAGATCATGGCCAGCTTCATAGATTTTTTTGACATCCTCAGGGTAACTTTCTACCCAGCCTCCGGTCATGAAAAAAGTGGCTTTTACATTGTTTCGGGAGAGAATATCGAGAAGTGTCTGTGTGTCTTCGTTTCCCCAGGCAGCATCAAAACTGATGGCTACCTGGGGCTTTTCTGTTTCTACACAATAGATAGGAAGATTCCGGCCTCCGGGTGTGCTGCTGATGGTGATGATATCAGGAAGATAGGTGGCAGCACACCATACCAGAAGTCCGGCAAAAGAAAGAATGATAATGGAATTGAAAAATCTTTTCGGCAAAATAGAATTCCCTTCAAAAAGGTTTGTTACTATTTTATTTCCCGATTAGAAAAAAAGAACTTGTTTTAGTCTTTTCCGTAAAAATGCTGATGTTCTTCCTGTAATTCCTGAAATAGCTGGGCAAAGGTCCAGAAACAATTCTGGGGTGTGAGCATTGCTTTTAATGGAACACGAGGGACAGAACCGCTTTTCATGGCAGCCAGGAGCATATCCAGTGTTTCTTCAGTAAAGTTACACAGGAGCATGATTTCCTCAGGGATTTCCGGTATAACCTCCAGAGGAGAAAGCTTTTTGGGCGGAAATCCTTTAACTTTGGCCAGATGTCCGACTGTTTGAAGAAACTGGGAGGGTACAACTGGGACAAGTGTGATTCCAAGAGGCAGAATGGATTTTTCAATGGCGGTTCTTTTGAGTGTGTTTCTGTTGTCATAGTAGAGAATCATAGGTTTGTGGAAAGGCATGACAGTTCCCCCTTGTATAATATTTGTTACTTTCATCATATACTGCAAACCTAAAAAATTCAACGGGTTTTTTGGGACTTCTCTTTGGTTGACACTGAGTTGAGAAATTAGTATACTAACAACTATATAGATTGCGAGGGATGAAATTTGGATAAAATCAGTGTACATCTTCTTGGCAGGCCGTATGTGGAAAAAAATGGAGAAAGAGTAAACTTTCCCTATAAAAAAGCAGAAGGTTTCTTTTATTATTTATGTGTGAAAAAAACGGCTACAAGAGAAGAGATAATATATGTTCTCTGGGGTGCTGACAATGAAAATGTCGGACGTAAAAATTTAAGAGAAGCTGTGTATCAGATTAAAAAGCTGCTGGGGAAAGAAGTTCTTCTTACATCAGGTCATACCAGTATTTCTTTAAATCCTGAGGCAGGGTTGGAGGTGGATTGGGATCATATCCACAAGGATAATATTCTGGAGCAGGACGAAGAAGGATTTCTGGCTCATTTTCATATAAAAAACAGTTATGAATTTGAAGAATGGATGGCGTCTATGCAGGAACAGTACGACCAGTCTATTATTGATTCTGCTCATCAGCAGCTTGCGGCAGCAAGTTCTGCTAAGGATATGGCACAGATTCAGAAATACAGCAATATTTTGTTGAAACATGATCCGTATAATGAGAAGTTTTACCAGGAAATTATGGAAATCTATGCAGCAGGCGGAAATTATAATATGGCAATCAAGCTCTATTATGATTTGGAGAAGATTTTAGATGAAGAACTGGGAGTAGAGCCTTCTGGAGAAATTACAGAATTATTTCATCGTATTTTTAATGTGAAGGGGAATGTAGCAGCAGGAAATATTACCTGGAACCTTCCTTTTATGGGTAGAACAGAAGAAATATACCGCATCAGCCAGTGTCTTGCCGGAACAGGAAGATGGGAACATCCCCAGTGTGTTGCTATTGGTGGGGAAGAAGGCGTTGGAAAATCTTCCCTTTTGGAAAAAGCCAGACAGATGGTAAAGGGGAATCATATGATTCCATTCTTTGCTGCCTGCTACCGGGATGAGGCAGATTTTTTCCTGAGACCTTGGAATGATATCTTCTGGGAAATCCGTCAGTGTGTGGAAAATGGCGTGCTGAAGGAAGAATTTGCAGAAGATAAAGATGATGAAATGAAACGTGTTCTAAAGGAGGCTGTTTCTGACAATGAAGAAAAAATGGGGCGTCTGACCTATCAGATTATGGAACAGGCTGTACTCAAATTATTCAGGAAGATTACAGAGAAACACAGGGTGGTTTTGTTTTTCGATGATATTCAATGGATGGATCAGATGAGTTTCCAGCTGCTGAACAGAATTCTTCTTACAATAGGAACAGACAAGGTTCTTCTTATGTGCACTTACAGTCAAAGTAATGACACGGAAATCATGGAAGCGTTGGAAAAACTCACCAGGAAGGACTGCTTGCAGGTGATTAAGCTTCAATCTTTCAGCAGAGAAGAAACAAACGATATTTTACATAAATTCCTTCCACAACTGGATCATGAAGCGGAGAAAAAAGAAAATATTTATCAGATGACAGATGGAAATGCGTTTTTCCTGATGGAATTGATTAATCTCATCAGAGAGAAAGGCTATACCTTGGAGATATCTCCCAAGACTACGAATCTGATTAAAGCAAGACTGGCCGGTCTTCCGGATATCGAAAGTGAAGTGCTGGACTGTCTGTCTTTGTTTCCGGAGAAAATCAGTATAGAAGAATTGGAACTCTTGCTTCCGTCCATGGATCGTCTTACTCTGTTAAGGGTACTGGAGAAACTTCAGGAACGACATTTAGTTAAGGAAATCATGGTAGGGTGGAATATCTATTACAAATTTGTACACAGGATTTTCAGAGAATACCTATATGAAAGGCAGAGTATAGGGAAACGCCGGATGTATCATCAGATGCTGGCGTCTTATTATGAAGAACAGGTAGAATCAAAGCGAAATTTCCAGTGTCTCCCAATGATTATTCACCACTATGAGAAATGCCATAACCAGGTGAAAACATATGAATATAAGATTAAATATCTTAAGGAATACTATACTATTATTCATGAGAACTTTCCTGTACTTCATTGGGAGATTGAATATGGCGACACAGAGTTCGGTGTTACCCAGGGAGCAGCAGAAATGCTGGAGCTTGCCGAAGAGGTAATCCGTCTCAATGATGATTCTCATCAGGCTCAGGAAATGAAAATGGAAATGAATTATGTGAAAGGCCGGTATAAGATTGCCGTAGGCGAATATGAAGCCGGGGTTTCCTGCATACAGAAAAGTATAGAACTTGCAAATTCTTTGGGTGAGAAAAAGATGTTTCTCAACAACCTGAAACAGATGATTTTTTATGGAATCCAGGTGGAAAATATGGAACTGGTAAAGGAGTATGTTACCCAGGGGCTTTCTGCTCTTTGGACAGAAGACAGAGAAACAGAGGAAAAGGGTGTTTTTGTCCGCCTTCAAGGATGGTATCTCCTTCATACGGGAAAATATGAAGAGGCAGATCGGGTTCTCCACCATGCAATGGATATTTTTAAAACCTGTGCAAAAGATGAAGAGTATTTCAGTATGAGCATTGCCGCATGCCAGGGATATCTGGGTGATTTACACAGAGCCAGAGGTGATTTTGACAAGGCACGGGAGTTTTATCAGTCTGCCATTGAACTTGGAACAGGGAAAGTGGTTACCAATGGTCTCGGACAGTTTTATTCGAATATGGGACAGGTCTTATATTTGGAACAGCAATATGAGAAGGCGGAAGAATATCTGGAAAAGGCTGTTTCTTGTCTGAAAGGCTACGGATATTACTGGGGGCTTGAAAGAGCACTTGCCTACAAATCTATGCTTCTGTGGGAGACAGGAGAAAAAGACCGGGCAAAAGAATGCTATGAGGAGAGCTTGGAAGTTTCAAAAAAAATTAAGAATCCTACGACAATAGGTATTTTAAAGAAAATAGAACAATATTATATAAGTAAGTAAAAGAAAAGCCTTCGGTAATTTCTAGGTGTACGGTTTGATAAGCATTAGAATTGCCGGAGCTTTTTTTGAACCACGAATTTTTTTATGATAATAATTCACTGTGATAATATGTTAAAATTGCATATTTTTATTTGTGTTAAATATAGGTTAAATGTAGAAAAAAATGAAAATACAAATAGGTTCTAAAAATATATTATGCAAATTGACATTTATTGACGCTTTTTAGACACTGCTATATGTATAATTTCACTTATAATAATCACAGGAAAAGAGGGTGCGTTATGAGCAAAATTACACTTACAGGTAAAGACCTGACACTTGAACAGATTGCAGCTATTTGCCGTGACCATGCGGAGGTTGAACTGGCAGAAGAGGCAAAACAGAACATTCTGGCATCCAGAAAAGTAGTAGATGATTTGGTTGCAGAAGAAAAAGTAGTATATGGAATTACAACGGGATTTGGTAAATTTAGTGATGTTGTAATTTCACAGGATCAGTGCAAAGAACTTCAGAAAAACCTGATCATTACTCACGCAGTAGGTGCTGGTAATCCATTTTCAGAAGATATCGCAAGAGGAATTATGCTTCTGAGAGTTAACAACCTGGTAAAAGGTTTCTCAGGTATCAGATTAGAGACAGTTGAAACTATGGTAAATATGCTGAACAAAGGTGTTACAGCATTTATTCCAGAAAAAGGTTCTCTGGGAGCTTCTGGTGACTTGGCTCCACTGTCCCACATGGTTCTTCCTATGTTAGGACTTGGTATGGCTTACTATGAAGGCGAACTGCTTCCAGGAGCAGAAGCTATGAAACGTGCAGGTATTCCTACTATTGAATTATCTGCAAAAGAAGGTCTGGCACTGAACAATGGTACACAGGCTATGACATCTGCTGGTTCTTTAGCATTATATGATGCTTTACAGTTACTGAAAGTTGCAGATATCGCAGATGCTCTTTGCTTCGAAGCACAGAATGGTGTAGTAGATGCATTAGACCACAGAGTACATGATGTACGTCCACATTCTGGACAGTTAGCAACAGCTAGAAACCTTCTGAAATTACTGGAAGGCAGCAAGAATACTACACGCCAGGGTGAAATCCGCGTACAGGATGCTTATTCCCTGAGATGTTCACCACAGATTCACGGTGCAAGTAAAGATGCGATTAACTATGTATTAGATAAAGTTAACATTGAAATCAATTCTGTAACTGATAACCCGATTATCTTCAAGGAAGACCGTGCAGGTATTTCAGGCGGTAACTTCCACGGTCAGCCAATGGCATTAAGCTTTGACTTCCTTGGAATCGGTGTAGCTGAACTGGCAAACGTTTCTGAAAGACGTATTGAACGTTTAGTAAACCCGGCATACAGTGATCTGCCGGCATTCCTTACACCACACGGTGGAGTTTGCTCTGGTTTCATGATTGTTCAGTATTCAGCAGCAGCTTTAGTATCTGAAAATAAAGTTCTGGCTCATCCTGCATCTGTTGACAGTATTCCATCTTCAGCAGGACAGGAAGACCATGTATCTATGGGTACAATCGCAGCTAGAAAAGCTGGTGAGATTGCGAAAAACGTTAGACGAGTTCTGGCTATGGAATTGATGGTTGCTTGCCAGGGTATCGACATGAGAGGCAATAAAGGCCTTGGTAAAGGTACACAGGCTGCTTATGACTTAGTTCGTAAACAGGTAGCTACCTTAGACGATGACCGTGAATTATATGGCGATATCAACTACTGTGAAGAAATCATCACAAATGGTTCTCTGATTAAAGCAGTAGAAGAAGCAATCGGTGGAGCAATCGAAACAAAATAAAAAATAAGCGAGGGTGTGCTGCAGTTGTTTTTTGAGAGGGACCCCTTTGGCAGCTGCAGCTAACAAAAAAAGAGGGAGGTTATATGTTATGTCTAATCTACTTAATCCTGTAGTAGTAGCCGTAGTACTTTTGTGTGTACTCTGTCTGCTGAAAATTAACATTTTGTTATCCATGCTGGTATCCCTGTTTACAGCAGGTCTTATCGGAGGTATGGATATTGTAGCAATCAAAAATTCTCTTTTAGCTGGTCTTGGCGGAAATGGTGAAACAGCTCTTGCATACGTTCTGTTAGGTACACTGGCAGCTTGTATGGCAACAACTGGTATCACAGAAATTCTTTCCAAGAAAATTGCTAAAGTGGTAGGCGGAAACAAATGGGTTATGATTGGTATCTTACTTATTATTGCCTGCTTATCACAGAACTTAGTTCCAATTCATATTGCGTATATTCCAATTCTGGTTCCACCATTACTGGTACTTATGAACAAGATGAAACTGGATAGACGTGGTGTTGCATGTACCATCGCATTCGGACATAAAGCACCATACATTGCCATTCCTTTCGGATTTGGTGCAATCTTCATGGGTATCATCCGTGACAACATCAATGCAAACGTTGGTGATGACTGGGGATGGAAGGTAACTATGGGCGATGTTACAGCAGTGAACTGGATTCTTGCAGTAGCTATGTTCATCGGTCTTTTGATCGCTATATTTGTTACATACAGAAAACCTCGTGAATACAAAGATGTTCAGTTAGAAGGAATCAAAGAAACAGAAGATTTGACCTTGAAATATGAGCACTGGGTAGTATTAGCAGCATTAGTTGTTGTAGTTGCTGTTCAGATCTGGTGTGGATCTCTTCCGGTTGCAGCATTAGCCGGTTTGATTGTAATCTTCTTATTCCGTGCTATTAAACCATGCGATATCGATGCTCAGTTCCAGGAAGGTATCAAACTCATGGGATTCATCGCATTCGTTATGTTAGTAGCAGGTGGATTTGCACAGGTTATCAAAGATACAGGTGCAGTTGACTCCTTAGTTCAGAGTTCTGTAGGACTTATGGGCGGAAGCAAATGGATCGCAGCTACTGTAATCACATTGATCGGTCTTCTGGTTACTATGGGTATCGGTACATCTTTCGGTACTGTTCCTGTATTAGCTGTATTATATGTTCCTCTGTGTCATCAGGTTGGATTCTCACCAGCAGCTACTATCATTCTGATGTCAGCAGCAGCAGCTCTTGGTGATGCAGGTTCACCAGCATCTGACACAACACTCGGACCTACATCTGGTCTGAATGCAGATGGACAGCACGACCACATCTGGGACACATGTGTACCTACATTCTTACACTTCAATATCCCATTGATGATCGCAGCAATCGTTGCAGCTCAGTTCTTATAAGAAGAGCCTTGGATGTTGGATAATTGGATTCGGCACCCATAAAGTTTATATAGTGCAATAGATTCGCAATCGTCTATTGTAATCATGCCAAGAGGACTTGCCCCGTCGCCTGCGGGGCAAGTCCTTTAATTTTACGCTGGCAATTCTATACTAGATATGATAGAATGTGTATGAATTTAAAATCAGAAGAGATACTATGTTTAGGAGGTAAGAATGATGGAAAAATATGTATGCGAACCATGTGGATATGTTTATGATCCTGAAGTAGGTGATCCAGATAACGGAATCGCACCTGGAACAGCCTTTGAAGACCTTCCGGAAGATTGGGAATGCCCTATCTGCGGTGTTGGCAAGGATGAATTCGTTGTAGAAGAATAAGAGATTTCGAAACAGGCTGTCGCACGAAGGGCTGAATGCGGCAGCTTGTTTTATCTTTACCAGATATAGAGTGCAGGAGGATGAAAGAAATGAAATTTACAAAGATGCAGGGAATCGGAAATGACTATGTGTATGTAAATTGTTTAGAAGAGCATGTAGAACATCCGTCAGAAGTTGCAAAAAAGGTGAGTGACCGTCATTTTGGTATTGGTTCCGATGGACTGATTCTCATAAAGTCTTCTGATGTGGCTGATTTTGAGATGGAGATGTATAATGCTGACGGCAGCCAGGGAGCTATGTGCGGCAATGGAATCCGCTGTGTGGCAAAATATGTGTATGACTATGGTCTTACAGATAAAACCAGTATCAGCGTAAATACAAAAAGTGGTATCAAATACCTGGATTTGAATGTGCAGGCTGGAAAAGTCAAGGAAGTCAAGGTAAATATGGGAGCTCCGATTCTTGATACATCAAAAATTCCTATGGTTTACAACAAAGATCAGGTAATCTCACAGCCATTAAATATCAATCAGAATGTGTATGAGGTAACAGCAGTTTCTATGGGAAATCCTCATGTAATCGTATATATGGATGATGTGAAAGGTCTGAAAATCGAAGAGATTGGACCTTGTTTTGAAAAAAGCAATGTTTTTCCGGAAAGTGTCAATACAGAGTTTGTCCGTATCATCGATAGAAATACAGTAGAAATGCGGGTCTGGGAGAGAGGAAGCGGAGAAACTCTGGCCTGTGGGACAGGAGCCTGTGCTGTAGCCGTAGCCAGCATCTTAAACGGATATACAGAAGAACAGGTGACAGTGAAATTACTGGGAGGAGATTTGAAAATTTTCTGGAATCGTGAAGAAAATCGGGTTTACATGACTGGGCCGGCAGAAGTTGTTTTTGATGGAGAAATTCAAATTTAGGCTTGACAAAATAAAAATTGTGCACTTTCAATAACATAATTAAAGAAACTGGTTACCATAAATCGAAAAATGGAAAATAACCTGGAAAAAAGAAAAATTTTACAAAAATAAAAATCGCTCAAACCATGGCAGTTGTAAAGAAAAATTGATAAATTGGATTAAAAATGTAAAGTTTTGTGCAACATTCCAACTTCCTTTCCTAGGCAGAACGTGATATACTGTGGAATACAAAATATTGTGAAGAACACAAATGAAAAATATAATGAAATACTAGATATAGTGTTGTAAAACTTTATGAGGTGAAAGCGATGATGTATGTTGTAAAAAAGGATGGAACAAAGGAAGAGTTTAATGTCCAGAAAATTGTGAATGCAGTGAATAAATCTGCAGCCAGAATTTTATATAAATTCCAGGATAATGAAGTGGAATTTATCTGTGGCTATGCCCGTGATAAAGCAAAGTCTCTGGACAAACAGGAGATTTCCATACAGGATATGCATAACATTGTGGAGGGGGCTTTGGAAAAGGTAAATCCGTCTGTAGCCAAGAGTTACCGGGATTACCGTAACTATAAGCATGATTTTATCCATATGATGGATGAGGTATATACCAAAAGCCAGTCCATCCGCTATATCGGGGACAAAAGCAATGCCAATACAGACAGTGCGCTGGTTGCGACCAAAAGAAGCCTGATTTTTAATGAACTGAATAAAGAGCTGTACCGTAAGTTCTTTATGAACAGGAACGAATTGCAGGCATGCAAAGATGGATATATTTATATTCATGACCAGTCTGCCAGACTGGACACCATGAACTGCTGTCTTTTTGATGTGGCAAATGTTCTGCGTGGCGGATTTGAAATGGGAAATGTATGGTACAATGAACCAAAGACTCTGGATACTGCTTTTGATGTTATGGGTGACATTATCCTTAGTACAGCAGCACAGCAGTACGGCGGGTTTACCGTACCAGAGGTGGACAAAATCCTTGCACCGTACGCAGAGAAAAGCTACAGAAGATATCAGGAAGAATTTTTGAAGTACGTGGATCCTCAGTGGGAACAGGCGAAAGAGAAAGCAAAAGAATATGCAGTGGATAAAGTCCGCAGGGATTTTGACCAGGGATGGCAGGGAATTGAATACAAATTAAATACAGTCGGTTCTTCCAGAGGAGATTATCCTTTTGTTACTGTCACGCTTGGTCTTGGTATGGATCGCTTCGAAAAGATGTGCAGTATTTCACTTCTTGAAGTACATAAAGAAGGACAGGGAAAGGCAGGATATAAGAAACCGGTTCTGTTCCCTAAGATTGTATTCTTGTATGATGAGAATATTCATGGAGAGGGAAAAGAAGGAGAAGATGTGTTTGAGGCAGGAATTGCCTGTTCTGCAAAGACCATGTATCCTGACTGGCTGTCCATGAGCGGTGAAGGTTATATTTCCAGCATGTATAAGAAATATAAAAAAGTCATCAGTCCTATGGGATGCAGGGCATTTCTCAGCCCTTGGTATGAAAGAGGCGGTATGAAACCAGCAGATGACCAGGATGTTCCTGTATTTGTAGGAAGATTTAATGTAGGTGCTGTAAGTCTTCATCTTCCTATGATTCTGGCAAAATCCAGATCAGAAAACAGAGATTTCTATGAAGTGTTGGACTTTTATCTGGAAATGATCCGTCATCTGCATATCAGAACCTATGATTATCTTGGAGAGATGCGGGCATCTACAAACCCTCTGGCTTACTGTGAGGGAGGCTTCTATGGCGGTCATTTGAAGCCTTCGGATAAGATTAAGCCATTGTTAAAGCCAATGACTGCATCCTTTGGAATCACAGCTTTAAACGAGCTTCAGGAGCTTTACAATGGCAAATCCATCCGTGAAGACGGAGAGTTTGCGTTGGAAGTGTTAAGATATATTAATGACAAGATTAACCAGTATAAGGAAGAAGACGGAAATCTCTATGCAATATACGGTACTCCGGCAGAAAGTCTTTGTGGACTTCAGGTGGAGCAGTTCCGTAAAATGTATGGAATTGTAGAAGGTGTGTCTGACAGGCCTTATGTGAGCAATAGTTTTCACTGCCATGTCACAGAAGATATGAGCCCGATTGAAAAGCAGGATTGTGAAGGCCGGTTCTGGGAGCTTTGCAACGGGGGAAAAATTCAGTATGTGCGTTATCCTGTTGGGTATAATGTGGAGGCTATCCGTGCACTGGTAAGACGGGCAATGTCTCTTGGATACTATGAGGGAGTGAATCTTTCTCTGGCATATTGCGATGACTGCGGGCATGAGGAGCTGGAGATGGATGTGTGTCCTGTATGCGGTTCCAGAAATCTCACGAAGATTGACCGTATGAATGGATACCTGTCTTATAGCCGTGTCCATGGTGATACCAGATTAAATGCGGCAAAGATGGCGGAAATCGCAGAGCGGAAATCCATGTGATATAGGACAAAATTACCATAGCTGCCGGAGCATCAGGGCTTCGGCGGCTGTTATTTTTTGACAAAAAAATTTGAATTTAAAACAAGAATATTGATAGAGTTTTACATTTTCATTTCTCTTGATTTGTGATAATATTAGTTCGGTTTTCCAGAGGGAAACAAAATATGAAAAAGAAATGATGGAGGAACGGAAGATGGAATCTTATAGCTATTTGTTGGACCTTGCATTGATTTTACTCAGCACAAAGGTTTTTGGTCTTTTGACAAGGAGAGTCAGGTTACCTCAGGTCGTGGGTGCACTCCTGGCAGGACTGATACTTGGACCGGCCTGTTTGGGGATTCTTCACCAGACCGACTTTATTTATCAGGTATCCGAGATTGGTGTCATTGTGCTTATGTTCTGTGCAGGTCTTGAGACAGATATCGATGAACTGAAGCGGACAGGAAAAGCTTCTTTCGTGATTGCACTGCTGGGTGTTCTGGTGCCGCTGGCAGGTGGTTTTGCTGTTTCTGCTTATTTTAACCGCCCGGGAATGCTGGAATCTACAGCAAGTACCAGTTTAATGCTTCAGAATATTTTTATTGGTGTTATTTTAACAGCAACATCCGTGAGCATTTCTGTAGAGACATTAAAGGAAATGGGAAAATTAAATACCAAGGCAGGAAATGCAATCCTGGGTGCAGCCATTATTGATGATATTCTCGGTATCGTAGCGCTTACCCTGATTACCAGTCTGGCAGATTCTTCTGTGAATGTACTGCTGGTATTGGGAAAAATCGTAGCATTTTTTGTCTTCGTAGGAGTAGGCGGTTATGTTATCCATATCTTATTCCAGAAATGGGTGAAAGGATATGAGAGAGATTTAAGACGTTTTGTTATTCTGTCCTTTGTTATCTGCCTGGTATTTTCCTACTGTGCAGAGGAGTTTTTCGGAGTGGCAGATATCACAGGTGCATTCTTTGCAGGGCTGATCATTACGAAGACTACACATACCAACTACATAGAAAGACGTTTCAGTACACTGTCTTATCTGTTATTGTCACCAGTATTTTTTGCAAATATTGGTTTACAGGTAGTACTTCCGGAAATGAGTACCATGATCATTGTGTTTGCGGTTGTACTGGTTATTGTGGCGGTACTGACGAAGGTCGTAGGATGCGGGATTGGAGCAAAGATGTGTAAATATTCGAATCAGGATTGCCTTCGCATTGGTACAGGTATGATTTCCAGAGGTGAAGTTGCCTTAATCGTAGCTTCTAAGGGAAATGCAGTGGGCTTAATGTCTGCAAACCTGCTGGGTCCTGTGGTTATCGTGGTAGTAATCACCACAATCATTGCTCCCGTTTTCTTAAAAATGACTTTTAGTGAAAAGGAAAAAGAAAGCGGATATGAAGAAAGTGGACTGATGAAAAAGGTAAACGCAGTAGAAGCTGCAGAGAAGCAGGATAAGAGCCGCTTTGTAACAGAAGAAAAGGATAAATAAAGAACCGTGACCGGCACTTGGAGACTATTCGTAGATTGAAAAGTGCCGGTTTTTTAAAAAAGATTGTTAGGAGAAGGGTTGAATATGAAAATGTTACTTGCAGCAGTCAATGCGAAATATATACATTCTAATCTGGCTGTTTATAGTATGAAAGCTTATGCAGAAAAAAAGGGGTGTGCAGGAGCAGAACTCAGGTTAAAGGAATACACCATTAACCAGCAGCAGGATTTGATTTTGAAAGATATCTACAGGGAGCAGCCGGATATTTTATGTTTTTCCTGCTATATCTGGAATATTTCTTTTGTAAAGGAATTAATCTGTGATATTAAGAAAATTCTTCCACATGTTATCATATGGGCCGGAGGACCGGAAGTATCCTATGATGCAGAACAATTTCTAAAGGATATGCCGCAGGCAGATGGAGTCATGTGTGGGGAAGGAGAGCAGACATTTCTAGAATTAGTGAAATGTTATGTAAACTATAAAAATAGTCAGGAAAAGATAGAAGAACTGAAAAAAATTCCGGGTATTGTTTACAGAACAGAGAATGCCCTGGTAAGAACTCTTCCAAGAGAAATTATGAACATGGATGATTTGGTGTTTCCTTATGAGAATATTTCTTTGTTTGAGCATAAAATCATTTACTATGAAAGCAGCCGGGGATGTCCGTTTTCCTGTAGCTATTGCCTGTCTTCTATTGATAAGAAGCTGCGTTTTCGAAGTCTTTCTCTGGTGAAACAGGAATTACAGTTTTTCTTAGATCATCAGGTTCCGCAGGTGAAATTTGTAGACAGAACCTTTAACTGTAAAAAAGAACATGCCATGGAAATCTGGAAGTATGTGAAAGAGCATGACAATGGAATCACAAATTTTCACTTCGAGATTGCAGCAGACCTTCTCACAGAGGAAGAAATCAGCCTGATCAGAACCATGCGGCCGGGATTGATTCAGCTGGAAATTGGGGTACAGTCTACCAATGAAACCACATTAAAAGAAATCCGCAGGAAAACAAGCTTTGAGGAAATCACGAAGAAAGTATGTGCAGTGGCGGAAGGAAAGAATGTTCATCAGCATCTGGATTTGATTGCAGGACTGCCATATGAAGATTATGAGAGCTTCGGAAAGTCTTTTTGTGATGTGTATCGTTTAAAGCCACAGCAGCTTCAGTTAGGCTTTCTGAAAGTTTTAAAAGGTGCGTATATGCAGGAAATGGCAGAAACTTATGGTTGTGTATATAAAGATAAGGAGCCTTATGAAGTTCTTGGGACACGGTGGCTGACCTATGGAGAAATCATCCGGTTAAAGGGAATCGAAGAGGTGACAGAGGTTTATTATAACAGCGGGCAGTTTTCGCATACCATGAAGGCTTTAGAAGAGGAATTTCCCAATGCGTTTGCCATGTATGAAGCATTGGCTGATTTTTATGAAGCCCATGGATACTTTTCGGTATCACATGCAAGAATCAGCAGATATGAGATTTTGCGGGAATTTCTCAGGGAAAAAGAAATCAGGGATTTGGAATTTTATGATGAACTTATGATTTTTGATCTTTACGCCAGAGAAAATATGAAAACCCGTCCTTCCTGGGCAAGGGATTTGAAACCGTATAAAAAACAGATTCAAAATTTTTATGCGAAAGAGGCAGAAGAACCGGATATTTTGAAGAACTACGCTGGTTATCAGGCAAAACAGACAGAAAAAATGACTCATTTGGAAGTGTTTACTTATAAGGTATCAGAGGGGAAAAAAGAGAAGGGGATATATCCTATCGTCTTTGATTATAAGAAGCGGGATCCACTTACTTATGATGCGGCTATGTATGAAATTGTCCTGGAAGAACAGGAGGAAGTATGAGAGAGTATGTAACACTGGATCTGGAGACCACAGGTCTGGAGCCAAAGCGTGACAGGATTATAGAAATCGGGGCTGTGAAAATATCTGATGGGAAAGTAACAGGAGAGTATGCTTCTCTTATAGACCCGCAGATGGAAATTCCAGAGAGAATCACACAGCTTACGGGTATTTCCAATGAAATGGTATCAGGCAAACCAAAAGTACAGGAGGCACTGGAACAGCTTTTGCACTTTTGCGGTGAGCTGCCGCTTCTTGGACATAATATTATGTTTGATTATGGATTTGTAAAGCATCAGGCAGTAAACTATGGTATGAGTTTTGAAAAACAGGGGGTAGATACCCTGAAGATTGCCAGAATTCTCTTACCTGATCTTCCGAGCAGAAGCCTGCAAAGCCTCAGAGTATATTATGAGATTCCCCAGGAGGATGCCCACAGAGCACTGGAAGATGCCCGCACCACATACCGTCTGTATGAGCGGCTCAAACAGGAATTTGAAGAAACCAGGCCAGAGCTGTTTTGCCCAAAAGATTTGATTTATAAAGTAAAGAAACAGGGACCTATCACGCCGGCTCAAAAACGGTACTTGCAGGATTTGGTAAAATATCATAGAATAAATCTGAATGTGAACCCGGAGAGTCTTACGAAAAATGATGCATCCAGGCTCATTGACCAGATTTTGAGCACTTATGGAAAGATAATGAGGTAGAGATTATGAAGAATATGAAGCATAATAAGACAAGACGGATTGCAGCAGGGATTCTTGCGGTGATTATTATTCTGGCTATGGTGATTCCTATGGCTATGTATGTATTATAAAAACGGAGGAAGTGGCAGATGAAAATAGGAAAATTACCGGAATCTGTGCTGATCCGTTCTGTTTTAAAGGAAGTAGGGCACAGAAGGCCGGAGGTACTGGTTGGGCCAGCAGTAGGCCAGGATTGTGCTGTGCTGGAGGCAAAGGAAGGGGAAGTGCTGGTATTTTCTACAGACCCCATTACTGGTACTACGAAGGATATCGGAAGCCATAGTGTTCATATCACAGCCAACGATCTGGCTGCCTCCGGGGCAGAACCTGTGGGAATTATGATTACTATTCTTCTGACTCCCGATACAGACGAAGCAGAATTAAAAGATATGATGCGTGGAGTGGAAAAAACCTGTCAAGAGCTGAACATAGAAGTTATGGGCGGACATACAGAAATTACCGATGTGGTAAAACAGCCGCTGATTTCTCTTACCGGTGTGGGAAAAATGAAGAAAGAGGAGCTTTTGGTGACTTCTGCGGTAAAGCCGGGGCAGGATATTGTGGTGACGAAATGGATTGGCTTAGAGGGGACTTCCATTGCGGCAAAGGAAAAAGAAGAACTGCTGCTGGAGCGATTTGCACCTTCTTTTGTGGAGACAGCGAAAAAGTTTGACCAGTATCTGTCTGTGCTCCCGGAAGGAAAAATAGCCAGAGAATGGGGTGTTTCTGCTATGCACGATATTACAGAAGGCGGTGTGTTTGGTGCTCTATGGGAGATGGGAAGCGGTTCAGGAGTAGGTCTTGATATTGATTTAAAGAGTATTCCGATCCGGCAGGAAACAGTTGAAGTGTGTGAAGCATTGGGATTGAATCCTTATATTCTTATGTCCAGTGGTTCCATGATGATCGCGGCAGATGACGGGCATGGTCTGGTACGGAAGCTGGCACAGGCAGGTATTCATGCAGCTGTTGTGGGAAAAGCCACGGATGGAAATGACCGTATTCTCAGAAATGGAGAGGAAACCAGATATCTGGATAAACCGCAGAGTGATGAATTATATAAAATTTACCAGTAAAGCAGAGGAAAATACACATGGCAAAGTTAAATATTGTATTATTTGAGCCGGAAATCCCGGCAAATACAGGGAATATAGGAAGAACCTGTGTGGCTACAGGAACAAGGCTGCATCTGATTGAGCCTCTTGGATTTCTTTTAAATGAGAAAGCCATCAAGAGAGCCGGAATGGATTATTGGAAAGATTTAGATGTGACAACTTATGTAAACTATCAGGATTTCCTGGACAGGAATCCGGGAGCAAAGATTTACATGGCCAGCACAAAAGCACCGAAAACTTATGTGGATGTGGAATATGAAGAGGATTGTTATATCATGTTTGGAAAAGAGAGTGCAGGAATTCCAGAAGAGATTCTTTTGGAAAACCAGGAAACAGCAATCCGTATTCCGATGATTGGAGATATCCGTTCCCTGAATCTTAGCAATTCTGTGGCAATTGTGCTGTATGAAGCATTGCGTCAGAATCATTTTGATCACATGCAGTTAGAGGGACATTTAACAAAATATGAGTGGAAGTAAAGAGGCTGCCTTTTTGGCAGCCCTTTTTAACGTTCTTCTTTACTTTTGGAAAGAGTGAAGATGAATTCTGTTCCAACTCCTTCGGTACTGATGACATTGATGTTCTGCTTGTGGGAGTTGATGATTTCTTTTACAATAGCAAGTCCAAGGCCAGTGCCTTTTCTGTCTTTTCCTCTGGAGGAATCAATTTTATAAAAGCGGTCCCAAATCTTGGAGAGACTGGATTTCGGGATGCCGCATCCCATGTCTTTGACTGAAATAAATACAGTCTCATGCTTCAAGGTGGATTCGACTTTGATAACAGAATCTTCCGGGCTGAATTTGATGGCATTGTCAATGAGGTTATATAAAACCTGCTGTATCTGTCCCATATCGGCATAGACAAATAAGGTTTGCCCGGTAAGAAGCAATTCTATGGAAATCCGTTTGTCACGGCAAGTTCCCTCAAAAGTTTCTGCGGTGCTTTTGATGATTGCATTGATGTCAAAATTACTGTAATCAAGCTGGCGCCCTTTTTCGTCAAGATGATTCAGCGTTAAGAGGCTTTGAGTCAGCTTGTAGAGGCGGTCAGTTTCATGAACAACGATCTTCAGGTACTTTTCCTGGAGTTCAGGCGGAATAGTGCCATCCAGAATGGCTTCCGTATAACCTTTGATGGAAGTCAGGGGAGAACGGAAATCGTGAGAGACATTTGCAATAAATTTTTTCTGGTAGTTGCCGGTCATATCCAGTTCGTCTGACATGTAATTCAAAGTCAGTGCAAGATAACCAAGTTCGTCCTCTTTTTCCAGAGGGATGTTATATTTCAAGTCCCCGGAGGCAAAGGCGTCTGCACCCTGGATAATTTTCCTGAGAGGCCGGTAGATCATCAGGGAAAATACAGGGATAATCGCCAGCATAATCAGGAGAAACAGAGAAAACAGAAGATACAGGATATTCAAAAGAGAATCTCTTCGCTCCAGTAACAGGGTCATGGGAAGATGTATGGCAACATAGCCCTGTACTCGCATGTTCAGGGTGATAGGAACCATAACACTGAGCTGTTCGTTTGTAAATTGCCGGAAAAAGAAACCTGTCTGATAGTAAGAACCGCTGTTCTGGCTGGGGTTAAAGTCTTCGATGACAGGAAAATTATCACTTACAAAGGGAACGGAAGTGTTCAGAAGAATTTCACCTTTAGAACTGATCAGCCAGATGGATGTACTTTGATAGGAGGCCAGATTGGAAAGATTTTTATAAATCTCCTGGCGGCTGTCAGAGGTCCTGTAGGAGCGGATCAAAGGATCCTGGGCAATTTTGGAGGCTTCCCGGTAAAGCTCTTCACTATATACAGATTCTACATGTTTTTGTATGAGTTTGCCTCCTGCCAGGGAGATGGCGGAGAATCCCGCCAGCCCCAGAAGGATAATTGCCAGTATAAACTTAAAATATAGATATTTTTTCATCGGTTTTTGACCTCGAATTTATATCCTATCCCCCACACTGTTGCAATAGACCAGGCGGGGTGATCTTTGATTTTCTCCCGGAGACGTTTGATGTGAACGTCTACGGTTCTGGTATCTCCTATGTATTCATAGCCCCAGATGTGATCCAGAAGCTGTTCCCTGGTGAAAACCTGGTTGGGAGAGGATGCCAGAAAGTATAAAAGTTCCAGTTCTTTCGGTGGCATATCTAATTGCTTTCCATAGTAAATCACAGAATAATTTGTGAGATTAATGGCCAGATCAGGATATTCCACATATTTTCCGGAAGGCTGTGTGGCAGGCGCTACATTGGGCTGATACCGTCTGAGCACAGCTTTTACCCGTGCTACCAGTTCTTTCGAATCAAACGGCTTGATGATATAATCATCAGCACCTAATTCAAGCCCCAGAACCTTATCGAAAATTTCACCTTTGGCAGAAAGCATAATAATAGGCACATTAGATTTTT
This sequence comes from uncultured Blautia sp., assembly GCA_900556555.1. Lineage (GTDB taxonomy): Bacteria > Bacillota > Clostridia > Lachnospirales > Lachnospiraceae > Blautia. Next base: position 22,527 of record USPF01000016.1, on the reverse strand, counting down.
GCCGTATTTCCCGGCACACCTGATATCCGTCTATGCCAGGTAGCATCAGATCCAGGAGAATCAGATTAGGTGCAAAGGAGGAGAAGGCCTTTAGTGCTTCTTCTCCATCATTTACAATTTTTGTATCAAAACATTCTTTGGTTAAATACAGAGATATCAGCTCTGCAATGTTGTTGTCATCATCTACAATGAGAATTTTCTGTTTTATTGCCATTACTTGCAGTACCTCCCTCTATTTTTTAAACTCTACGATGGTAACACCGGCATCCCCTTCGCCAAACTCGGCTAAATGAAATTCTTTCACATATTTCAGGCGTTTCAGATAGTTATGCACACCTTTTCTAAGAGCACCGGTTCCCTTTCCGTGTACGACACGGACACTGCTAAGATGAGCAAGATAAGCGTCATCCAGGTATTTATCTAATTCTGCGATTGCCTCATCTACGGTTTTTCCAAGAAGATTGATCTCTGTGCGGATGGAGGCAGATTTATTCATCTTGATTCGCCCTGCACCAGTTCGCTGGATGGATGGCCCTGTGATGACTGGTTCGTCGATCAGTTCCAGATCAGACAGATGTACTTTGGAACGGAGAATACCCATCTGTACGAAAACCATGCCCTTGGCATCTGGTTTGGAACTGATGGTTCCTTTCACATTCAAACTTAATACTTTTACAGCATCTCCCAGAGAAACATCCTTGGCTGTAAGGCTGGATTTTTTCTTTTCCGGTGTCTTTAAAGCCATTTTCTTTCCAGCGGAATCCATTTTTTGACGCAGTTCCGTACGTTTTTTCTCAAGCTCTTTGGCTGACATGGTTTCCTGGCCGGCTTTGTTGAAGATTTTCATAGTCTGGTCAGCGTATTCTTTGGCTTCTCTTAAAATCCGGTGTGCCTCTTCGTTGGCATCCTGGAGAATCCGTTCTTTACGCTGTTCCAATTTATCCTGTTTGGCTTCTAACTGCTGTTTCAGTTCATGAATTTCTTCTTTGTAACGGGCGATTTCTGCCTGTTCTGCTTCGATGGTTTTCCGGCTGTGTTCCAGGGTAGACAGCACATCTTCAAAAGATTCGTCTTCCTGGCTGATCTGTTCTTTTGCCTTGTCTATGATATATTCCGGCAGTCCTAATTTCCCTGAAATGGCAAAGGCATTACTTTTTCCAGGAATACCAATGAGAAGACGGTAGGTAGGCCGGAGGGTTTCTACATCAAATTCACAGGAAGCGTTTTCCACGCCCTGGGTTGAGAGGGCATAAACCTTTAGCTCGCTGTAATGGGTGGTTGCCATGGTGCGGATTCTCTGACTGTGAAGATGGGAAAGAATGGCAATGGCAAGGGCAGCACCTTCTGTAGGGTCTGTTCCTGCTCCAAGTTCGTCAAAGAGTACCAGGGAATCTTTATCCGCTTTTTCAATAAAACGGACCACATTGGTCATATGAGAAGAAAAGGTACTAAGAGATTGCTCAATGCTCTGCTCATCACCAATGTCTGCATAGACTTCTTTGAAAACACTGAGTCTGGAGTGGTCAAAAGCCGGAATATGAAGGCCGGACTGTCCCATCAGGGTCAGAAGCCCCACGGTTTTTAAAGAAACCGTTTTACCACCCGTGTTTGGGCCAGTGACAACTAAGAGGTCAAAGGTTTCACCCAGGCGGATATCAATAGGAACAACTTTGTGCTTTTCAATCAGCGGATGACGGCCTTTTTTGATATCAATAATGCCCTGTGTGTTAAATACAGGCTCTGTGGCGTTCTGAGATTTTGCTAAAAGAGCTCTTGCGAAAATAAAGTCCAGCTGCGTAAGGGTCTTTAAGTTGTCCTGAATCAGTTCCAGATATCCGGCTGTCTCCTGGCTTAAATTTGAAAGAATGATTTCGATTTCTGCCTGTTCTTTGACTTCTAGTTCTCTGAGTTCATTGTTCAGTTTTACAATAGCCATAGGCTCTACAAAAACAGTGGAGCCGGTGGAAGACTGGTCATGGATCATACCAGGAACCTGTCCTTTGTATTCGGATTTTACAGGAATACAGTATCTTCCGTTTCTCATGGTGACCACGGCATCCTGAAGATAGGAACGGCCCTGGCCGCTGACATACGAAGAAAGCTGGCTGTGAATTTTATCATTGGTATTTTTCATGGTCCGGCGGATCTGACGCAGAGCCGGACTTGCATCATCTGCGATTTCTTCTTCGGAGAGAATACAGCGGCGGATCTCCAGAGAAAGAGGAGTAAGAGGCTGTAAAATTTCAAACATACTGTCAAGGGAATCGGGAGTGTCCTCCTGGTTTTCTCTTCTGGAATAAGCTTTGGCACGGTTGGTATTTTCTAACAGGGTACATACTGCCAGAAGTTCCCCTGTGCCCAGGGTGCTGCCGATTTCCAGACGTTTTAAAGAACCACGGATGTCTTTTACACCGCTAAAGGAGAGGGCACCTTTCTGATAAACACGGGAAAGTGCATCTGCTGTTTCCTGCTGCATGGATTCAATCTCTGCGATATTATCCAGAGGTTTTAAATCCCGGCACAATTGTTTTCCGAGACTGGAGGTTGCAAAGCCCTCCAGAAGTTCTAATATTTTGTTGTATTCTAAAGTTTTTAATGCTTTTTGATTCATACTTATATCACCTTATCTGATTTTTAAGATTAATATCTTTATTTTACATGAAAAAGCGTAGAAAGAAAAGGGCAAATGTAGACTTCTGGTAATAGCTTGTGTTAAGGGAGGAAGAAAAAAATATTTTGTAAAATTTCATAAAAAGTTCATATGTTTTCGGTATAATAAACAAAAATACAGGCTTATGCGGAGCGTATGATATGGATGAAGAAAGAAAAGATGAATGCAGGGAAAAAAAGGATGATTATGAATTCCTGAAAGAAACCATCAAGGCAAAACCCATTGATAAGAAAAAACTTATCAGCCAGATTGGAAAAATGGCAGGTGCAGGAGCCGTGTTTGGTCTGACAGCAGCCCTTGTGTTTTCTATGATTGCACCGGGACTCTTGAAAAGAAGATACGAAAAGGAGCAGGCATCCAGGGTAAAGTTTTCCCAGGAAAAGATTTTAGAAGAGAGAGAGAATACTACTGGAAATGAAGAACAGGCAGAAGAGCCGGATACAGGAGAAGAGGCAGAAGAGCCGGTACAGACAATCGTGCAGGAAATGACACCGGAGGATTATGGAAAGTTGTACCAGGATATGTTTGCCACCGCAGAGAAGGCAAAAAAATCAATGGTTACAGTGATTGGAAGTCAGAATGACGAAGACTGGTTTCAAACTCCTTATGAGAGTCAGATTTCCGGACTTTTGGTTGCAGAAAGCGGACAGGATTATTTTGTTCTCACACAATACCGGATTGTAGAAAATGTAGACCGGATACAGGTGGTCTTCTGTGACGGGACTATGACTGACGGAAGATTTCTAAAAGAAGATACGAATACGGGTTTCGCTATTCTGAAAGTACCAAAGACAGGGGTTCCGGCTAAGACGAAAGAAGAGATTGAGATTGCACCTTTGGGAGAATCATATTATGTGAAACAGGGTGAACCAGTTCTTGCAATTGGAAGTCCTATGGGGTATAGTGATTCTGTGGGTTACGGCATCGTTACTTCTGTATCAAATACAGTTTCCAGAATTGACGCAGAATATGGGCTTCTGAATACGGATATTCCGGGAAGCACTCAGGGAAGCGGGATTCTTCTGAATCTGGACGGGGAGATTGTAGGAATCATTGCCCAGTCATTTGCAGGGGAAGATATCCAGAATCTGGTGACAGGCATTCAGGTTTCCCAGATGAAAGAAATGATCCAGATACTCTCTGATGAAACAAGGGAGATGGTTTATATGGGGATCACAGGTGAAACCATTACGTCAGACATTTCAGAGAAAAAGGGAATTCCAGTGGGTGTATTTGTGGAGCAGGTAGAAGTAGAGTCTCCTGCTATGCAGGTTGGAATTCAAAATGGAGATGTTATCATAGAATTAAACGGAGAAAGAATTGAAACTGTAAAAGGTTACCAGCAGCAGTTGAAGGCATGCAAAGCCGGAAGCACTGTAAAGGTAAAAGCCATGCGTCAGGGAACAGAGGGATACGTGGAGGTCTCTTTTGATGTGATGCTGAAAACCAGATGAGACAGAAAATAAGGACAGAAACAAGGGAAGGAAATGAAAAATGAAATTTATTAACACACTCCGGGAGGGAGAACGCCTTTCAGGAATTTATTTATGTAAACATAAACAGGCAGCAGTCACCAAAAACGGAAAGCCCTATGAGAATGTGATTCTCCAGGATAAAACAGGTACTCTGGATGGGAAAATCTGGGATCCGAATTCTCAGGGGATTGATGACTTTGATGCCTTAGATTATATTGATGTAGTAGGAGATGTGACCAGTTTCCAGGGAAGTTTGCAGGTAAGCATTAAAAGAGTCCGGAAAGCCTCGGAAGGAGAGTATGAGCCTGGAAATTACCTTCCTGTGAGCAGTAAGGATATTGGAGTTATGTATCAGGAAATCTTAGGTTATGTCAACCAAGTGAAGAATCCCTATCTTCACAGGCTTCTGGCATCTTTCTTTGAAGAAGATGAGGAATTTGTCAAGAGATTTAAAGGAAATTCGGCAGCAAAGACAGTGCATCACGGATTTATCGGAGGGCTTTTGGAGCATACATTAAGCGTAGTGCGTCTGTGCCTGTATTACTGTAAGTCCTATCCTATTTTGAATCAGGATCTTCTTGTGACAGCAGCTATGCTTCATGATGTGGGAAAAACAGTGGAGCTGAGCCAGTTTCCTATGAATGATTATACAGATGATGGGCAGCTTCTGGGGCATATTATGATTGGTGCTGAGATGATTCATGACAGAGCGAAGGAAATACCGGGATTTCCGGTAAAACTGGAAAGTGAGCTGAAGCACTGCATTCTGGCTCATCACGGGGAACTGGAGTATGGTTCTCCTAAGAAACCAGCCCTTGCAGAAGCAGTAGCATTGAATCTGGCAGATAATACCGATGCAAAAATGGAAACCCTGACAGAAATTTTCCATGCAGCAGGTGAACAGAAAGACTGGCTTGGTTTCAACCGTCTCTTTGAATCAAATCTGCGAAAAACCAGTTGTGGAGAATAGGGCGGAGAGGACAGTATGGAGTTTAAAAAAAATGACCTTTTGACAGTTGTAATTGAAGATATGGGCCATGATGGAGAGGGAATCGGTAAAGCCGCGGGTTATACCTTGTTTATTAAAGATGCAGTCATCGGAGATACGGTAGAGGCAAAAATCATGAAGGCAAAGAAAAATTATGGGTATGCCAGATTGATGAAGGTATTGAAGCCCTCTCTTTACCGTGTGGAGCCAAAATGTCCCTGTGCCAGAGCCTGCGGGGGATGCCAGCTTCAATTTTTATCTTACGAAAAACAATTGGAATTTAAGAAGAATAAAGTAAAAGGAAATCTGGAGCGGATTGGCGGGTTTGAACAGGTTGAAATAGAAAAAGTAATCGGCATGGAGAATCCGTGGAGATACCGCAATAAAGCACAGTTCCCAGTTGGAAAAAATAAAGGAGGGGAACTTATCACAGGATTTTATGCTGGAAGAACCCATTCCATTATTCCAAACAGAAACTGTTATCTGGGAGCAGAGGTAAACGAAGAGATTTTAAACCAGGTGCTTGCGTATATGACGGACAATCATGTGGAGCCCTATGAGGAAACCAGCGGGAAAGGACTAGTAAGACATATTCTCATCAGAAATGGATTCAAAACCGGGGAAATCATGGTGTGCATCATTGCCAATGGCAGAACTTTGCCAAAGGTGAAGAGTCTCATAGAACGGCTTCAGACAATACCGGGAATGACAAGCATCAGCCTGAATGTAAATACAAAACGAAACAATGTGATTCTTGGTGAAGAGGTGATTACTCTCTGGGGACAGGAGACGATTTCTGATTATATCGGAGACATTAAGTTTGAAATTTCACCCCTTTCTTTTTACCAGATAAATCCAGTCCAGACAGAGAAGTTGTATGGTACAGCTCTGGAATATGCAGGGCTTACGGGAAAAGAGACTGTCTGGGATTTGTATTGTGGTATTGGAACCATCTCTCTGTTTTTGGCACAGAAGGCGAAACAGGTGTATGGCGTGGAGATTGTGCCTCCGGCCATTGAAGATGCCAGGAGAAATGCCAGAAGAAATGGAATTGAAAATGCAGAATTTTATGTGGGGAAAGCCGAAGAAGTGCTTCCACAGAAATATGAAGAAGAGGGAATCCGGGCAGATGTCATCGTGGTAGATCCTCCGAGAAAAGGATGCGAGCCGGAAGTTTTGGATACCATGCTTCAGATGAAACCGGAGCGGATTGTGTATGTGAGCTGCGATTCTGCTACACTTGCGAGAGATTTAAAAATATTATGCGAGAAAGAGTATAAGATTGAGAAGGTGGCGGTCTGCGATATGTTCGGAAACAGCGTTCATGTTGAGACTGTGTGCAAGCTGGTGCGGAAATAGAGAATCACATTATATAGAATGGAAAGAAGAACTATTGATGAAATCAAACATCAATGGTTCTTTTTGCATATTTAAAACTACTTTTCTGGTTCTCATAGACATATTATTGACAAGAAAACATAGATGTTATAAAATCTAGGTTAATAAATCAGAAGAGTGTTTTGACAGAGGAGGAATAACAAAATGTTTTGCAGGCACTGTAGGATACAGGTGCCGGATGGAGTTACCTTCTGCCCTGTATGTGGAAGAGAAATTAGAGAACCCATGCCGTTGTTAAAAAGAATGCGTAGTTTAATCAGGAATAGGGATGAAAAGTCTGGAAAAAAAATTTCAGATAAAAAATAAGAATCATAAGAAAAAAGACCGGCAAAAAGAAATTATTTATTCCTGTGCCGGTTAAGAGTGGAGAAGAATGCAAAATTTATTATTTCGTATCTTCATCCGGTATATAAATTAAAATATCAGATATTTGACAGTCCAGTACAGCGCAGAGAGTATTGAGGGTTTTGGTTGTGATAGTTTTGTCACTGCGCAGACGCTGAATGGTATCTGGAAGTATTCCATATTCGTAAATAAGCTTGTATGTGGAGATGTTTTTCCGGTGTAGTGTCTGCCAAAATGGATCGTATGAAATCATAGTATCACCTCTGTTTTAAAAAAATGGTAGCATATATGTCATATTATCTATGCATGTTTTAACATTTATGTTTGTAGAGGTTGTTGTTCATAAAAAGATAAAGAATTCGTGAGGAGACAGTGAATTTGGCTGTCTTCTTTTTTGATTTATGTTATACTGAAGCTATATATGTATCATGAAAATAGATTAAACAAAATTATGGAGGAAATGTCATGGAATTACAGCAGAAGAAGTGTGAACTGGAGGAAAGAGGATGCGGTGGGTGTGACTTGCTGTCTCTTCCATACGAGAAACAGCTTCAGAAAAAGCAGAAGGAACTGAAAACACTTCTGGGAAAATACAGAAAGCTACAGCCTATTTTGGGGATGGAAGAACCATGGCATTATAGAAATAAAGTCATTTCGACGTTTACCTATCATCAGAAAAGGCTGGACAGTGGTATCTATATGCAGGGAACGCACAAGGTACTTCCCGTAAGAAACTGTCTTCTGCATCAGCCGGCACTGGATGAGGCAGTGGAAACAGTGCGAAAAGCAGCAAGAAGCTGTAAATACCAGCCATATAATGAGGACCGCAAGACTGGACTTCTAAGACATGTATTGGTGCGTCATAGTCTGCTGACGGATGAAGTCATGGTGGTATTGATAACAGCTTCCCCGATTCTTCCGGGGTCAAAAAATTTTGTGAACCGGGTGAGGGAGCTCTGCCCGAGGGTTACCACTATTGTTCAGAATATTAATCCCCGCTCAACCAGTGCGGTGCTTGGGTATAAGGAAAAAATATTATATGGAAAAGGCTATATAGAGGATTCTCTGTGCGGAGTGAAATTTCAGATTTCTGCCTCCAGTTTCTATCAGATTAATCCGAAACAAACGGAGCTTTTGTATCAGACTGCTATCCGTGCAGCACAGTTAGATGGAAGCCAGAGTGTTTTGGATGCTTACTGTGGTGTTGGAACCATTGGATTGGTGGCAGCAGGACAGGCAAAAAGTGTGCTGGGAGTAGAAGTAAATAAAAGTGCAGTCAAATGTGCGGTGGAAAATGCCAGAAAAAATGGAATTACAAATGCCAGGTTTTTGTGTGAAGATGCTACGGAATATATGAAACAAATGGCGGCAAGAGGAGAACGTGTAGATGTGGTTTTCATGGACCCGCCAAGGGCAGGAAGCACACCGGAATTTTTAGAGGCTGTGTCCAAGATGAGCCCGGAGCGGATTGTATATATTTCCTGTGACCCAAAGACCCAGAAACGGGATTTGGAGATTCTTGTGGAGAAAGGCTGGAAGGTGGATATGATACAGGGAGTGGATCTTTTTCCCCAGACAAAACACTTAGAAAGTGTCGTAGCTCTTTCTAGAAGAAATAAATCATGATGTGAGTACGAAAGTGGGGGAAACGTAAACGATGGCTTATAATTATGAAAAAGTACCTTCCAAGTTACTGGTGCCACAAATTGAAGACCAATTAATGATGCACATTCATCAGGAACATATAAAAGCAGGGGATAAACTGCCAAGTGAATATAAACTGGCAGAGCTGTTCGGCGTTGGGAGAAGCACCATACGTGAGGCGGTAAAAAGTCTGGTATCCAAAGGAATCCTGGAAGTGCGCAGAGGATCAGGCACTTTTGTGAGAAGTACAGAGATGGCCGTGGATGACCCATTGGGGCTAGCCCAGTTTGAGGATAAATATAAACTTGCCATGGATCTTTTTGAAGTCCGTATTTTATTAGAACCTGAAGTTGCATCAGCAGCGTGTGAAAATGCAACGGAAGAAGAAAGACTGCATATTCAGCGGCTCTGTGATGAAGTGGAAGAGCTATATTTAAACGGAGAAAATCATATTCAGAAGGATATGGAATTTCATGCCAGTATTGCAAAATACAGTGGAAACCGTGTGGTGGAGGTATTGGTGCCGGTGATATATACGGCAGTAACTACATTTGCCAATCTGACGAACAGAAAGTTAATGAATGAAACCATCGAAACTCATCGTGAAGTCACAAATGCAATCCTTCGTGGTGATGCTATGGGAGCGAAATGTGCTATGATTATGCATCTTACATACAACCGTCAGATGTTGCTGAAAATGATGGAAGAAAGATAATAAGACATCAGACAAGTTTTGCGGTGGGCAGAATCTAGAATTCAATAAAATACACAAAATCCAGCTTTAAAACAGGAATAGAGCTGGATTTTTTTATGCATTTTATAGAAAATAGAGGTAGAACGGAAACAACTTGTATTATGACTCGCGGATAGATATACTGTAAATTACAGATACATCAGATGTCAGGTGTGAAAGGTAACAACAATTATTCAGAATGTATGGAGGAAAAAGAATGAGTGAGATGGTTACATTAGATCCTACCCGTCTTGTCATTGCGGCATTACTGGGGTTAGCTCTTTTATTGGTTTTAATAATTAAATTTAAAATTCATGCAATGATTTCTATTTTAATTGGTGCAATTACCATTGGTCTGGTGGCAGGAATGCCGTTTACAGAAATTGTAGGGGCTGTAAATGATGGTATCAGCAATACGTTAAAAGGAATTGCACTTCTGGTTGGTTTAGGTTCCATGTTTGGTGCTATTTTGGAGGCATCAGGAGGAGCACAGACTCTGGCTGTAACGATGGTAAAGAAATTTGGAGATGAAAAAGCAGCATGGGCACTGGGACTTACAGGTCTTGTTGTCGCTATGCCGGTCTTTTTTGATGCAGGTTTGATTATTTTGATTCCACTTGCATTTTCTCTTGCAAAAAGAACAAACCGTTCTTCTTTATTCTATGTGATTCCGCTCTTAGCTGGACTGGCAGTAGGTCATGCATTTATTCCGCCTACACCTGGACCGGTTTTGGTGGCAACCATGTTAAATGTTGATCTTGGATGGGTTATCTTAGTCGGAATTGCCTGTGGTACAGTAGCTATGATTGTTGCAGGTCCGATTTGGGGTGCTGTATGTGGAAAGAAGTTTCATGTACCAGTTCCGGAACATGTGGCAAATCAGGAAGATTTTGATGAATCTAAGCTTCCAAAATTCAGCACAATTGTATGGATCATCATGATTCCACTGGTTTTGATCATCCTGAAATCTTTTGCAGGAATCATCCCTGCAATGGCACCATTGGCACCGGTACTTACCTTCTTAGGAGAGCCTTTTGTTGCACTTTTGATTGCTACTATTGTAGCAATGTTCATTCTTGGTAAAAGACATGGTTATTCTTTAGAAGAATTAGAAAAAATCATGACGAAATCTCTGGAGCCTACAGGTTTAATCCTGTTAGTAACTGCCTGCGGTGGTGTTCTCCGTTATATGCTGCAGTATTCAGGACTGGGAGATTTGATTGGAAATGCAGTAGCATCTGTAAATATGCCGATTGTTCTGGTTGCATTCCCTGTAGCAGCACTGGTAAGAATCTGTGTTGGTTCTGCAACAGTAGCGATGACGATGGCAGCAGGTATTATTGCTGCGATGCCAGGAATTGCAGAATTGTCCCCATTATATCTGGCATGTACCGTTGCAGCAGTTGCCGGCGGTTCTACCGTATGTTCTCATTTTAATGATTCTGGATTCTGGCTTGTAAAATCTCTGGTTGGAATCGATGAGAAGACAAACTTAAAAACATGGACTATTATGGAAACGCTAGTCGGAGTGACTGGATTTATCGTTGCCTTTATTATTTCGTTTTTTGCTTAATAAGATATAAAATTTAATTTTAACAGGAGGTTGTTCATATGCTTAGAAGTGAAGAAGTAAGAAAACTTGCCCCGGAAATGGATCCGCTCCGCATGGGAATGGGCTGGAAAGTGTCAGACTTGTCAAAACCCCAGATTATGGTAGAAAGCTCTTATGGTGACAGCCATCCGGGATCAGCTCATCTGAATCAGTTTGTGGAAGAATCAGTAAAAGCAGTCAATGACCATGGCGGTAAAGCAGCAAGATATTTTGCTACAGATATGTGTGATGGGATTGCACAGGGACATGATGGAATCAACTATTCTCTTGCACACAGAGATGCTATTGTAAATCTTGTGGAAGCCCAGGCAAATGCTACAGTATTTGACGGAGGCGTATTTATCGCAAGCTGTGATAAATCAATGCCTGCCATGTTAATGAGCATTGGGCGTTTGAAGGATATGAGTGCAATCGTGGTATCCGGTGGTGTTATGGAAGCACATGAATTACCTGAAAAATATGTTGTGGATGACCCTGCCTGTAAAATAAATGAATTATTGACTTTGGAGCAGATTGGTAAGTTTGACGCATGGGAAAAAACAGGAGTAATTTCCAATGAGCAGTTAGACTACTATAAGCAGCATGCATGTCCTGGCTGCGGAGCATGCTCCTTTATGGGAACCGCATCCACCATGCAGATCATGGCAGAGGCTCTTGGCCTGATGCTGCCGGGAACAGCCCTGATGCCTGCTACAGCACCTGAGTTAAAAGAAGCTGCTTATCAGGCGGGAGAACAGTTGATGACCCTGGTTTCCAAAGGAATCAAAGCTTCCGATATTGTAACCATGAAGAGTTTTGAAAATGCAATTATGGTTCATGCAGCCATTTCCGGTTCTACCAATGCGACCATGCATATTCCGGCGATTGCCCATGAGTTTGGATTTGAAATTGATGCGGATACCTTTGACCGTTTGCACAGAGGAGCACATTATCTGCTGAATATCCGTCCTTCCGGGGACTGGCCGGCACAGTATTTTTATTATGCAGGCGGAGTGCCAAGAGTGATGGAAGAAATCAAAAGTATGCTCCATTTAGATGTCATGACTGTCACAGGAAAGACCTTGGGAGAAAACCTGGAAGAATTAAAGAGAAACGGCTTCTATGAGCATTGTGATGAGATTCTCCGTGAGAAATCAAAGCTGATTGGAAAAAGCATTGACCGGGAAGATATTATTCATTCTTTTGACAATGCAAAGGGAACCGACGGAAGCATTGCTATCCTGAAAGGAAACTTAGCACCAGAGGGATGTGTCATCAAACATACAGCCTGTCCGAAAAACATGTTTCAGGCTGTGCTGAGTGCAAAACCTTATGACAGTGAAGAGGAATGCATTGCAGCAGTCCTTCATGGGGAAGTGAAACCGGGAGACGCTATTTTTATCCGTTATGAGGGGCCAAGAGGAAGCGGAATGCCAGAAATGTTCTATACAGGAGAGGCAATCTGTGCAGATCCAGCATTGGCAAAAAGTGTGGCACTGATTACAGATGGCCGTTTTTCGGGGGCATCCAGGGGGCCTGTAATCGGACATGTTTCACCAGAGGCAGCAGCAGGAGGTCCTATAGCACTTGTTGAAGAAGATGACCTCATTGAATTAGACGTAGAAAAACGTAGCATAGCCATTGTAGGTGTAAAGGGAGAAAAGAAGACACCAGAAGAGATGGAACAGATTCTTTCTGAGAGAAAAGCAAATTGGAAAGGATTTGAAAGCAAGTATAAGAGTGGGCTTTTGAAATTATATGCCCAGCACGCAGTAAGTTCTATGAAGGGAGCTTACATGGAATAAAATGAGATAAGAAAATCCGGGAGCAAAGGAAATTTGCTCCCGTTTTTTTGAGAAAGTTATTGACATATGTCATAATTGGGCTATAATAATATTAAAGTGACATATGTCAGAAATGGAGGTGTAAAGATGCCAAGGCCAACCAAATGCAGAAAAGTATGTAAACTTCCGGAAACCCTGGCATTTGCTCCGGTAGGTTCCAATATGGATGGAAAAGCAGTGATTCTCACGGTAGACGAATACGAAACCATCCGTTTGATTGACCGGGAAGGATTTTCCCAGGAAGAATGCAGTGCATACATGCAGGTTGCACGTACCACGGTTCAGCAGATTTACACAAGTGCCAGAAAGAAACTAGCCATAGCCATTGTAGACGGGCTTCCCATCCGTATAGAGGGAGGGAATTACCAGCTCTGTGATGGCAAGGAAGGTTATTGCAGGTGCGGTGGCTGTAAGAAACATCGTATGCACAAGGAGGAATGTAAATGAAAGTAATAATTCCATTAGATGAAGACCAGAAGATGATCTGTCCTGTGTTCGGCAGAGCTCCTTATTTTGGAATCTTTGATACAGAGCAGGAAATCTTAGAAATCAAAGAAAATCCAGCAGCCCAGGCACAGGGAGGAGCGGGATTAGAAGCAGCACAGTTTGTTCTGGATTGTCATGCAGATGTGCTGATCACACCAAGATGTGGAAAAAATTCAGCAGAAGTATTCCAGGAAGCAGAAGTTAAAATTTATAAATCAGAGGGTTCTGATGCCAGGGAAAATCTCAATGCATTTCAGACTGGGAAACTGGCGTTGCTGGATCATTTTCATGGAGGTTATCAGGGAATACGATGAAAATAGCAGTTCTAAGTGGAAAAGGCGGGGCAGGGAAAACATTCGCTGCGGTAAACCTTGCGGCAGCAGCAGAGAAGTCCGTTTATATTGATTGTGATGTGGAAGAGCCAAATGGGCATCTTTTTTTCAAACCCCAGGAGATACAAAAGGAAGAAGTCACCACAAAACTTCCGGAATTTGACCCGGAAAAATGCAATGGGTGTAAAGCCTGTGTGGAGTTTTGCAAGTTTCATGCCCTGATTTATATTAAAGAGAAGCCAAAGGTGTTTCAGGAGGTCTGTCATGCCTGTGGCGGCTGTTCACTGGTGTGTCCAAATCAGGCGGTTAGTGAGAAAGAACGCCAGGTGGGAATGCTGGAAATGGGCTCTCACGGGGAAGTCCAGGTTATCACAGGTATCCTGAATCTGGGGGAAGCCTCAGCAGTTCCGGTGATAAAAAAAGCCTTGCAGAAAGGAAATTCCAAGGAGAAGAATATCATCATTGATTGTCCTCCGGGAAGTGCCTGCTCTGTGATGGAAAGTATAGAAGATGCAGATTACTGTCTGCTGGTAGCAGAGCCTACAGCCTTTGGATTCCATAATTTCTGTATGGTTCATGAACTGGCAGGGATTCTGGGGAAACCGTGTGGTGTGGTGATCAATAAATATGAAGAAGTCTATGAACCTTTGGAGGAATATTGCAGGAAGCATGAACTTCCGGTACTTCTTAGGATTCCATATGAAGAAGAAATTGCATCTGCTGTCTCAAAAGGTATGATTCTCTCAGAACAGTCACCGGAATATAAGGCAAAATTCCAGGCATTGTTAAGCCGTATAGGAGGTGAGAACTTATGAAGCGTTTATTAGTTCTCAGCGGAAAGGGCGGAACAGGAAAAACAACCGTTTCTTCCTCATTTATTGATTTTTCACAGGCAAAGGCTATTGCAGATTGTGATGTAGATGCACCGAATCTGCATCTGATCACAAAAGTGGATACAGAGCCTGAATACTCAGATTTTATAGGTGCAAAAAAAGCATACATAGATCCGCAAAAGTGCATTGGCTGTGGTAAATGCAAGGAAAGCTGCCGGTTTCAGGCAATCCAGAAAAAAGAGGCAGTCTGCGAAGTGACGGATTATGCGTGTGAGGGATGTGGTGTCTGTGAATACGTATGTCCCGCAGATGCTGTTACTATGAGAGAAGATGTGGCAGGTCAGATGGCCTTGTACCGTGGAGAAAGAGTGTTTTCCACAGCATCCTTGAAAATGGGACGTGGAAATTCCGGAAAACTGGTAACATCTGTAAAACTGGCTATGTTAAAAGCAGCACCAGATACAGAACTGGCTATCATAGATGGTTCGCCTGGAATCGGTTGTCCGGTTATTGCATCTATGAGTGGAATGGATTTGATTTTAATTGTGGCAGAGCCGTCGGTTTCTGGAATCAGTGACATGGAGCGTCTGGTTGATACGGCGGAATCTTTTCAGATACCGATTGCGGTATGTGTCAATAAATGGAATACCAATCCTGATAAAACGAAAGAAATTCAGGAGTATTGTGTGAAAAGGGGAATCTCCTTTGTTGGGAAAATCCCTTATGATAAAGCGGTTCCGGCTGCTGTAAATGCCGGAAAAAGCGTTGCTCTGGCTGATTGCCAGGCACGGGCTGCATTATTGCAGATTTATGAAGCTGTTAGAAACAAATTAAATATATAAGCGAAAAGGAGATTATTATTATGAAGATTGTTGTTGCTGCTATGGGAAAAGAAGTTGCTGGTCATTTTGGTCATTGTGAGAATTTTATTTTCTTTGATACAGAGGGAGATAAGATTGTTGCAGAAAACAGTGTTCCGAATCCTGGTCACCGTCCTGGATTTTTGCCGAATTTCCTTGCTGATCACGGTGCAGAAGTAATTATTTCCGGTGGAATGGGCGGCGGAGCTGTAGATATTTTCAATGAGCGCGGCGTAGAAGTTGTTGTGGGTGCACAGGGAGATGCAAGAGAAAATGTAGAAGCTTACTTAAAAGGCGAACTGGTATCTACAGGTTCTATCTGTCATGAGCATGAACATGCACATGAGTGTGGAGAACACTAAACAGAATATTCTTGAAAAACTAGACTAAAATGGTATATAATAATGCTGATTACATTTCTACAAGATTGTAGTTTGTAATCAGCATTTTTTATGTCATTTTTTTATATACGAAAACAGTGAAAAGGAGTATATTTTATGGGATTTTCGTTGGAAATCAGTGTCCCTGTGCTGACAGTATTTTTTCAGGGACTGCTTAGTTTCTTTTCTCCCTGTGTGCTGCCGCTGATTCCTATTTATATTGGTTATCTTTCAGGCGGAACAGGACAAATAGGAGAAGACGGGAGGATTCATTTTAAACGGAGCAAGGTTTTGTTTCACACCGTGTTTTTTGTGCTGGGAGTCAGTTTTGCTTTTTTCCTTCTGGGATTGGGATTTTCAGCCATGGGAAATTTTCTCAAAGAAAATCAAATCTGGTTTGCCAGAATCGGAGGCGTGATTGTAATTCTTTTTGGATTGTATCAGATGGGATTTCTGGGAAAAAGTTATTTCCTTGGGAAAGAGAGACGGCTGCCTTTTAAGATGGATTTGCTTGCCATGTCACCGGTGACAGCACTGGTTATGGGATTTACTTTTAGTTTTGCCTGGACACCCTGTGTAGGGCCTGCACTTGCCAGTGTCCTGCTGATGACAGCCTCTGCAGCTACTAAGGTCACAGGATTTTTGTATATTGCTGTCTATACAGCCGGTTTTGTGCTTCCATTTCTGGCAGTTGGACTTTTTACCACAACTCTGTTGGAATTCTTCAAAAGTCATATGAAAGTAGTTCATTACACGGTGAAAATTGGAGGTATTCTTATGATTTTTATGGGAATTCTCATGCTTACAGGAAAAATGAACGCTGTTTCAGGAGCTTTATCTTCCACAGAGACTCAGGAGGAAGCAACAGAAGCAGAATCAGAGGAGGAAGAAGAGGCAGCCGAAAAAGTAAAGACCATACCTGCCATAGATTTTACATTGAAAGATCAGTATGGGAATACACATACCTTGTCTGACTATAAGGGAAAAACAGTATTTTTGAACTTTTGGGCTACCTGGTGTTCGCCTTGCAGGGCAGAGATGCCTGATATACAGAAACTATATGAAGAGTTTCAGCAGGAAGAGGAAGATATTGTCATCCTGGGTGTAGCGGCACCGAATCTTGGAAGGGAAAAATCAGAGGAAGGGATTAAAGGATTTTTAGAAGAAAATGGTTACACCTATCCTGTTGTTATGGATACAGAGGCAGAAGCCTTCCAGGCATATGGAATCAATTCCTTTCCTACTACCTTTATGATTGACAAAGATGGAAATGTTTTTGGGTATATTCCAGGACAGTTAAGTGAAGAAACCATGCGGGATATCATCAGGCAGACCGTGGATGGAAAAAGAAAATAGAAAATCTGGACAGACGGAAGAGCTTAAAACTCCAAGTCTGTCCAGATTTTTTATTAAGTGTATTTTTTTAGAAAATAAAAAAAGCGCGAGACGGGACTCGAACCCGCGGCCTCGACCTTGGCAAGGTCGCGCTCCACCAACTGAGCCACTCGCGCATAAGCGGGTGATGGGAATCGAACCCACATATCCAGCTTGGAAGGCTGGTGTTCTACCACTGAACTACACCCGCAAGTGTTGTTTATCTGTGTCCCTCAAGGACAATACCTATAATACAATAGATAATTAGATATGTCAACACTTTTTTGAGAAAAATTAAAAAAATAAATTTTTGCTACAATAAATACATTTCATACGGGAAATCAACCACGATTTAGACTGCGCCACAGGGTTGTTCTGCTGATGCCTAACTTGCGGGCTGCCACAGACTGATTTCCGTTGCAATTTTTTAATACCTGTTGGATAACACAGCGATTTATTTCATCTAACGACAGATTACAATCCAGTTGTATACAGGATGAAGATGCAGTATCAATACGGGCAGGGAAAAGCTGTCTTTCCTGTACCAGAATATCTTGTATTACAGAATTTGACAAATAAAGAGAATTTGTCTTTATCACGGCTTGCTTTAAAATTCGTTTAAGCTGGGCATGATTTCCGGGATAATCATATTCTGTTAATGCGCATATCGCATCATCATCCAGAGCAATCAGCTGTTTTCCGAAAGCTTCATTTAGTGTATTTATGTATAAGGTACACATAGAAGGAAGGTCTGTCTTTTGCTCACGCAAAGGTGCGACAGGAATGACAATACAATCTAGGGCGTTGGCATACTCTAGGGCAACAGCGGGAGCCGGCTTTTTGTATTCCTTACGGCAGGAAAAAATGAAACGGTTTCGTACATGAGCATTTGTATCTAAAATGACAGAGAGTAACCACTTTTGTTTCTCTGCTGATAATTTTTGCAAATTGGAAATATAAATAGTATTGTCATTATCTGTGAAAGGTGAATGAAAGCTGTTGATGAGAAAATTCCAGTTTTTTGGCATGACTTCCGGTATTGCAGATACTTGTTGTAAGCGTGTTCTGTGTATCTTCTCTATTCAGAATGCTAATGCCGTACTTAGAATGGTTTACAGGAAGCTTGGAAGGAGTCAGGCAAAAAATCAGATAAGACTCAGGGGCAGTGTCAACAAAACGGGAAGACACAGCATACAGCTTATTTGCTGCAGTAATAAAGAAAGAACGTCTTTCTTTTGAAAGGCAGGAAGGAACTTCTTTTTGCAGCTGTGTTTGTATTGCTTGGAGAAAATTTCCCTGTAAGGTAGAATATAAAAGTGTGCCGTTTTCATTCAGAAGAAGATAATCGCCAAAGCCGGTTTTTAAAGTTTCCTTCAGCATAGATAAAGTAACGACAGACTTTTGGCTGATTTCCCAAAGGTAAAGAGCGTGATTAACAGCTGTTTCCAGACTTTCTGCACTGGATGTCAGGAGTATAGGAGTCAAGCCTGCTTTTCGCGCAGCCTCATAAGCAACCGTATCGCAAATGACGGTTTGATAATTCTGAGCAGAAAGCGTATGCAGAGTATGAAGCGCCGTTGCAGTGTCAGATATTGAAAAAACAGGAAATTCTGCTTTTAAAAGAGAACGCAGAGTCTGAGCGGCTTTTGTAAGAGAGGGATGCCCCAGCAAAGCACATTTTGTGTGGGTAGCCTCTGCTGTTTTTAAGCAACGCAGAATATCATAGTAGCCAATACCAAGGTCGATGACGGGGATGGGAACGCTTTTTTTGATTAAGTCGGCAGTATTTGCCCGAGATATAATAATATCAAAATCGGAATAATATTCTTTGGCAAGAGCAGCGCCTTCTTCCATGCTTCCAAGGAGAGAAACAAAATCCAAATCTTTTCGTTGACAAGCATATTCTTCCATTAATTGTTTTAAACCTTCATAAGGTGCAATTCCTAAAATCCTGATTTTTTTGCTCATATTTCTCCTCCTATTGTTTCAAATATAAACATATTATAAAAGAGAATAGTTGAAAATAAAATGGAAAATCCGATAAAATAAGAGAAAAGATGTTTCAAAAAAGAACATTGGGAGAAAATGGAGGAGGAAAAATCATGAAGTTTGTATTAATTCCGGATTCTTTTAAAGGAACATTAAGCTCTGTTCAGATTTGTAAAATTACCGCTGAAAAAATAAGAGAGCATTTTCCTGACAGTGAAATTACGGAAATTCCTGTGGCAGACGGAGGAGAAGGCTCGGTAGACGCATTTCTTTTCGCTTTAGGAGGAGAGAAGGTAAATGTAAAGGTGAAAAATCCATATTTTGAAGATATGGACAGTTATTTTGGATTGCTTGACGAAGGGAAAACGGCAGTCGTGGAAATGGCGTCCTGCGCAGGGCTGCCATTGGTAGAAAAGCGAAAAAATCCTAAGCTGACTACAACCTACGGAGTAGGACAGCTAATGGTGGAAGCAGCAAAAAGAGGAGTCGAGAAAATTATTGTAGGCTTAGGGGGCTCTGCTACCAATGACGGAGGATGCGGAGCAGCCGCAGCAGCAGGCGTAAAGTTTTATAACAAAGAAGGAAAGGAATTTATTCCCACAGGCGGAACGGTTATTGACATAGAGCGTATTGATTTATCGGGAATGAATGAGGTCTTTAAAAATATCGAGCTGATAGCCATGTGTGATATTGACAATCCTATGTATGGATCTTTTGGCGCTTCTTATGTTTTTGCTCCGCAAAAAGGGGCAGATGCAGAATGTGTAGAGGAGTTGGATGAAGGAATGAAAAATTTAAGCAGAGTTATCACAAGAACTATCGGAAAAGATATCGGTGAAATGCCGGGAACCGGTGCAGCGGGTGCAATGGGGGCAGGTATGGTAGCCTTTTTCAATGCGAAGCTTCAGATGGGAATACAGACAGTGCTGGATACCGTTAAATTTGATGAGAAAATTGCCGATGCGGACTATATTTTTACAGGAGAGGGAAAGCTGGACTCTCAGAGTCTGAGAGGCAAGGTTGTTATGGGGATTGCCAAAAGAGCGCAGGAGCAGGAGAAAAAAGTGATTGCCGTTGTAGGAGGAGCAGAAGATAAGAATATAAAAGAAGCGTATTGCATGGGCGTCACAGCAGTATTTCCTATTAACAGGCTTCCGCAGGATTTTTCAGTCAGCAGACAGTACAGTGCTGAAAATTTAAGTTGTACTGTGGATAATATTTTGCGATTGCTGAAATAGAACAGTAAGAAATTAAGCTGAGAATATTTATACATTTCAGTTTTAGCTTATGAAAATGTATAAATATTCTCTCGTTGTTGTTTAAGCTTGTTTTACAAAACGGTTGTAGATATATTGATTTGCTTTCACTTCTAAATTATCATCTAAGGGAGTTAAATCTCCTTTTCCATATTTTCTTTCCAAAGCATTGGAGAGAAGATAGTCACATATATGAGGATTTTTCGGAAGAAGTGGTCCGTGCAGATAAGTGCCGATTACATTTTTATAAAGAACGCCTTCTGTGTGGTCTTCTCCGTTGTTTCCGTGTCCGTATAAAACCTTTCCGAATGGTTTGTTATCTCCGATATAGGTTCTGCCGCCATGGTTTTCGAAGCCTACAATCGGGAGAGGGAATATTTCATTTTCCAGTACAATGTTGTCAATAAGACGAGGTTCACCCTGTTCTGTATGCAAATCCACCAAAGAGAGTCCCTCCATAGTTCCCTCAGAGGTTTTGTAGTAATGTCCTAAAAGCTGGTAGCCGCCGCATACGGCAATAACGCTGCCGCCGTCCTCAATATAATTCTTAAAATTTTTCTGAATGCTGCGAAGCTTGTTGCATACCAGCATTTGTTCCCGGTCAGAGCCGCCGCCCAGAAGAACAATGTCCAGATTGGAAAAATCAATATGGTCTTCTAAGGAAAATTCAATTGTTTCTGCTTCAATACCTCTCCATAAGCTGCGTTTTGTCATACACTGAATATTGCCTCTGTCTCCGTACAGATTTAAGAGGTCCGGATATAAATGTCCAATTGTTAATTTCATCATTTCCTGCCCTCCATTTTCTTCAGAATATTATGTGTGGCATAGAGGCCGGTATAATTTACGAGGACATACAAATTTTTCGTTCCGTTTTGAATTTTGCTTTCAATGGCTTTTTCAATATCCTGTTCAATATCAGAGGGGATATCTACATATTTCAGGCGAAGCGCCATATCCAGACAACGAATACCGCAGACAGTAATGGAAGCTGCATTGGCATCCTTTAAACGGTCGAAATCAACGGCCCAGAGCCATGAGATATCGGTACCGTCCTGACTGTTGTCGTTAATTAAAATAATAATGTCTTTTAAGCTTGTATCTGTCATAACAGCAGAAATATTCTGATTAAAGCCTGCCGGATTTTTAGCAAGGTTAAGCATGACCTTTGTGCCCTGAATTTTAAATAACTCATTTCGTCCAAACTGAGGAGTAAAATTTCCTAAAACATCATTAAAATGCGCAAGAGAAACATTTGCCATAGAGGCAGCGCCGTAAACAGCTAAAATGTTATAAACGTTATAGAATCCTCTGTAATTTGCTTTTACATGGAAGTCGTTTACATCAAAAGTAATTCCTTCATCAAGTTTTACGTTTGTTCCATCAAAATCCAAATGAGGTCGTTTGAACCCGCAATGAGGGCAATAGTAGTCTCCCAACTGGCTGTAATGATAGAAGTGATATTGCATTTTTTCACCGCATCTTTTACAAAATCTGCCTTCACGTATTTCTCTGCTGTTTTCATCTGATAGGACTTGTTGGCTAATTCCGTAAGCAGCATATTCATTTTCGTTATCAAGAGCCAAGAAAGTGGATAAAGAGTCGTCTCCGTTTACAAGAAGCTTCATGTTGGGAGCCATTTTCATGGCTTTTGATAAAAGGTTCATGGTGGTGTCGATTTCTCCGTAGCGATCCAACTGGTCTCGAAACAGATTGGTAAGAACCATAAAATCCGGCTGAAAATGAGGAAAAACTCGAACGGTAGAAGCTTCATCAATTTCAATGCAGGCATAATCTGCTTTTAAATGTCCTGAAAGCCCTGTGTTGAGTACAAAAGCAGAGACGACACCATTTAACATATTAGAGCCGGTGCGGTTGCAGATTACTTTTTGCCCATTTGCCTCCAAAACGGAAGCTAATAAGTTATTGGTAGTTGTTTTGCCGTTTGTGCCGCATACCACAAAAATATCTTTTTTTACTTCCTTTGCCAGTTCAGAAAGGATGGGTGGATATATGGAGAGAGCGGCTTTTCCTGCCAACGTAGCCCCTTGTTTTCCGGTGAGACGGCAGGCTGTTTTGATGAAGTGTGCACTCCATACAGCGAAAAGTCTTCGTATATTCATGATAAATTCATTCCTTTATTTTGTAGTGTGTGTATTGTTTTCTTCCAGTATTCATTATACATAAAGAAAAGAAAGAGCACAATAAGAAATCTAGGGAGGCGCTATATATGGGAAATGAATTTAAAAATATACTGTTATTATATTTGAGAACGTGAGTATATATTGAAATATATTTATATAATTTTATTTTTTATAAAAATATTCT
>USPF01000015.1 GCA_900556555.1 uncultured Blautia sp. | reverse complement strand
GAATGATCGTGATCTTATGGACCGGTGCAGAATCTGTCTGCTTGGCAGCAACCAGTGCATGACCAACCTCATGATAGGAAACGATCAGTTTTTCCTTATTGGAAAGTACACGGTTCTTTTTCTGATATCCGGCAATAACAACTTCGATACTTTCTTCAAAATCCGCCTGTGTGGCAAATTTCCGTCCATCGCGGACTGCACGGAGAGCTGCCTCGTTGACAATATTGGCAAGCTCCGCACCGGAGGCCCCGACTGCCGCCTTGGCAATTTCATCAAACCGGACTGTGTCCGCAATTTTGATCTTCTTGGCATGAACCTTCAGGATTTCGGCTCCCTGATAAGAATAGGTTCTGGTACGCATATCAGCAGAATCTTCTTCTGTAATAGCCATGCAGCCTGGGGTGACATTATTTGGCAGTACCGCATATCCGGCAGGGGTTTCTTCATCCATCCAGTACACGGGATCCATGTGGAACTGGTCAAATCCATAGTCAAACAACGCTGTAGTATCTATAAAACGCTCTTTTCCTTCAGAACGCAGCACAACACAGATCAGTGTCATGTTATCACGTCGTGCAGCAGTGACCAGGGTATTTCTGGCAGCTTCGGTATGTCCTGTTTTTCCGGCAAGGACACCTTCGTAATGAGAATCACCTTCTGCAATAAGAGCATTGGTATTCGTCATATTTCTTGGAGACGCTGTTTTATTTGTGGCAGGAATGGTGTATTTGGCAGCACCGGAAATCTTGCAGAAATCTTCGTTTGCCACAGCCGCTGCAAGAATTCTTGCCAGGTCATGGGCAGTGGTGTAGTGATTTGGATCCGGGAGACCGTTGGCATTGACAAAGTGTGTATTCTCACAGCCGAGTTCAGCAGCTCTCTTATTCATCATAGCAGTGAAATTGCTCACGGAGCCAGCAACCCGGACAGCCATCTGGGTACAGACTTCGTTGGCAGAAGCCAGCATAATGGCATAGAGACACTGTTCTACAGTAAGCTGTTCTCCTACTTTGGCATCTATGGTAGAATTTCCGGGTTCCAAATCCGGGATGATCACATCTGTAAAGGTAATGATTTCATTTAAGTCTTTGATGTTTTCCAGAATCAGCAGGGCAGTCATTACTTTTGTAGTGCTGGCAGGATAACGGATTTCATCCATCCCTTTGTCGAAAAGAATCTGACCGGTGGATGCTTCCATTAAAATGCCGGTTTCACTGGCAATTTCAGGCGGTGTGGGCCAGCTTTTTGGGAAGTCCTTGGCAGCCACAGGAACAGCCATCTGAAAAATTAATAAAAGTGCCAGCAGGGGGCACAATAGTTTTGAACTTACATGTTTTTGCTTCAATGGTTTATCTCCTTTCATACAGATAGCCCCAGTATAACACATTAGAGGTTTTCTTTAAACCAAAAATATGGTAAAATAACTCGAGAAGAAAAAAGAAGAATGAAGGCAGGTGTGTAAGATGCCAACAGGAAAGATAGAATGGGGCAGGGTTTTGACCCGCTTATCCCCTTATACCATACAAAAAGGATTACGATATCTGAAGCATTACGGAATCAAGGAATTCTGGGTCAGGCTCCATGAACGTTTTGAGCCGGAAGAGGTTCCTTACGGACCCTGGTATGATGCATATGTTCCATCCGTGGAAGAATTGGAAAAACAGAAAAAAAGAAAATGGAAGTATGCTCCTAAAATCAGCGTGGTAGTGCCGGCTTATCAGACACCGGAGGTTTTCCTCCGCCAGATGATAGATTCTCTTTTGGTGCAGACCTATGACAACTGGGAGCTTTGCATCGCAGATGCAAGCCCGGAAAACGCTTCCATGGAGTATGTACTGAAAGAATATGCTTCCAGGGATTCCAGAATTTTGTGGAAAAAGTTAGAGAAAAACCAGGGGATTGCAGGAAACACCAACGAAGCCATTGCCATGGCCAGCGGTGAATTTGTAGGACTTCTGGATCATGACGACTTGCTTGCTCCCAATGCCCTGTATGAAATTGCATCTGCACTGGAGCATGAGCCGGATATTGATGTGTTATACACAGATGAAGATAAAGTAAGAGGAGATGGACTGGAACATTTCCAGCCACATTTTAAACCGGATTTCAGCCCGGATCTGCTCCGCTCCAACAATTATATCTGTCACTTTTTTGTGGCAAGAAGAAGTCTGATTGAGAAGGTGGGCGGCTTTTCCAGTGCCTTTGATGGGGCACAGGATCATGACTTTATTTTCCGTTGTACAGAACAGGCTGGAAAGATTCATCATATACCGGAAATCCTGTATCACTGGAGGACTCACCAGTCTTCCACCGCAGACAATCCTGAGAGTAAATTGTATGCTTTTGAGGCAGGTAAGCGTGCAGTTGAGGCAAATCTGTACAGATGTGGTCTGAAAGGACAGGTAAGTCATACAAAAGATTATGGATTTTACAGAGTGAAATACCAGGTTCAGGGAACTCCCCTGGTTTCCATCATTATTCCAAATAAAGATGCCAGAGATGACCTGGAAAAATGTGTTCACTCGATTCTGGAAAAATCCACGTATCAGAATATCGAGATTTTAATTGTAGAAAATAATAGTACAGGCAGTGAGATTTATTCTTATTACAAAGAACTTTCTAAAAATCCGAAAGTACGCCTTTTAAGGTGGAAACATCCCTTTAATTATTCTGCAATCAATAACTATGCGGCTTCGAAAGCAAAAGGGGAATATCTCCTGTTCCTGAACAATGACACAGAGGTGATTACCCCGGACTGGATTGAAGAAATGCTGGGATTTTGCCAGAGAAAAGATACAGCAATTGTAGGTGCAAAGCTTTATTATGGAAACAATACCATTCAGCATGCGGGCACGGTGATTGGTATCGGTGGTATTGCGGGGCACATGTTCGTAGATATGGAGAGAGAACGTTCCGGCTATATGCACAAAGCATCCATTATCCAGGATTTAAGTGCAGTAACTGCGGCTTGTATGATGGTGAAACGGCAAGTGTTTGAAGAAGTTCATGGGTTTGAGGAAGCCTTGACCGTGGCCTTTAATGATGTGGACTTTTGCCTTAGGGTGAGAGAACGGGGATATCTGGTTGTATATGACCCTTATGTAGAATTGTATCATTATGAATCAAAGAGCAGAGGAACAGAGGACAGCAAAGAAAAAGTAAGAAGATTTCAGTCAGAAATCGAATTTATGCGGTGCAGGTGGGAAACGCTTCTGAAAACGGGTGACCCTTATTACAACAAGAATCTGTCTCTGGTAAAATGGAATTACTCTTTGAGACCAAAAGATTGAAAGGTATTAAGTACCATGTGTGAAGTTTCTGTAATTATTCCGAATTTTAATGGAAAACAGTATTTGAAAAACTGTCTGGATGCCATGAAAAGACAGGTGTACCGGGATTTTGAAGTGATTCTGGTAGATAATGGTTCTGAAGACGGCAGTGCAGATTATGTCAGGGAGCATTATCCGGAAGTGCATGTTCTTACATTGCAAGAAAATAAAGGGTTCTGCGGAGGAGTCAATGCAGGAATCAAGGCATCCAAAAGTCCCTATGTGGTCTTGCTGAATAATGATACCATAGCAGAAAAGTATTTTTTAAAGAATCTGGTATCCTTTATGAAAGAGCATCCCGGAATCTTTTCCTGCCAGGCTAAGATGTTAAAGCTTCAGGACAGGGACAGAATAGATGATGCAGGGAATTATTATTGTGCTCTTGGATGGGCTTTTGCTGATGGAAAGGGAAAGCTGGAGACAAGATATAACAGGGAGAAAAAGATTTTTTCTGCCTGTGCAGGTGCGGCAATTTATGATAAAAGACTTTTAGAAAGGACAGGTCTTTTTGATGAAGCACATTTCGCTTATCTGGAAGATCTGGATATCGGATACCGGGCGAGGCTTCTGGGGTATGAGAACTGGTTCTGTCCAAAAGCCAGGGTGTACCATGTGGGAAGCGGGACAAGTGGTTCCAGATATAATTTATTTAAAGTACGGTATTCTTCCAGAAATAATATTTACATGATTTATAAAAATATGCCGCTGTTCCAGATTATCTGGAATTTCCCGTTGCTGTTTCTGGGATTTAGCTGTAAGGCTCTGTTTTTCGCAAGAAAAGGCTTCGGTGGAGAATATCTTGCTGGAGTGAAAAACGGAATCTCATTATCCAGAGAAAATAAGGATAAAAAAGTATCCGGAATAAAGCTGGGGAGATATATCGCAATTCAATGGGAACTTTATAAAAATTTCATAAGATTTTTACGGAAATAGAGAAATGCAAAATATTGCACTTTTTTCCGGATTATGCTATATTGATAAAATATTATGAGATGAAATAAGAGGGTGATAAGACCTTGATAAAAGAAAACCAAAAGCATTTTAACAGGCTTCAGGTGCTAATAGATGCTTTTGTTATTGCATTCTCCTATGTTATGGCATGGGTAATCAAGTTCCAGATATTGAAAAATGATGACGGGAAGCTGCCATTTAAGGTATATATGCTGGCTATGGTGGCGATTGTTGCTGTATATCTGGTATTATATCATATGTTTAACTTGTACACGCCCAAACGGGTACAGGGAAGACGTCTGGAACTTTGGAATATAGTAAAAGCAAATACAGTGGGAATTGCACTGATTTTAGGTGTTTTGTATCTGATCAAGATGATTGACTTTTCCCGCTGGATGCTGTTTTATTTTGTTGTGCTGAACGTGGTGCTGGAGACCATTGCCAGAAATCTGATCCGTTATTTCCTGCGGAGTATCAGAAGAAATGGCTATAATCTGAAGCATATTGTACTGGTGGGGTATAGCCGGGCAGCAGAGGAATACATTGACAGGATTCTGGATAATCCCCAGTGGGGATATAAGATTCGTGGAATTCTGGATGATCATATAGAGGCAGGAACTGAATACAGAGGAATCAAGGTGATTGGCCGGATTGCAAACCTGATGGTGATTCTTCCGGAGAACAGGCTGGATGAGATTGCAATTACTCTGGGGCTTAGCGAGTATTACCGATTGGAAGAGATTGTGAACCTATGTGAGAAATCCGGTGTTCATACGAAATTTATTCCAGATTATAACAGGGTGATTCCAACAAAGCCTTATACAGAGGATATTCTGGGGCTTCCGGTGATTAATATCCGGCATGTACCACTGACAAATACTTTCTATGCAGCTATGAAGAGAACCATGGACATTGCAGGGGCATTGTGTGCCATTATTTTATTTTCACCGGTGATGCTTTTTTCTGCAATTATGATTAAAATTACCTCTCCCGGTCCTTTGATTTTCAAGCAGGAGAGGGTAGGACTCCATAACCATACGTTCATGATGTATAAGTTCCGCTCCATGGATGTACAGGCACCAGAGCAGGAAAAATCAAAATGGACGGTCAAAAATGATCCAAGAGTAACAAATTTTGGTAAGTTTATGAGAAAAACAAGTATTGACGAACTGCCGCAGTTATTTAATGTTTTGAAGGGTGAGATGAGTTTGGTTGGGCCAAGGCCGGAGAGACCATTCTTTGTAGAAAAATTCAAGGAAGAAATTCCCAGATATATGATTAAGCACCAGGTGCGGCCCGGAATGACCGGATGGGCACAGGTGAATGGATACAGGGGAAATACCTCCATTAAGAAACGAATTGAGTATGATTTATATTATATTGAGAACTGGACTTTAGGGCTTGATGTGAAAATATTGTTTCTGACGATTTTTAGGGGCTTTATTAACAAGAACGCATATTAAGCGGATAAAGGGGAATAAAAATGTCTAAGATGAAAAAAAAGAACAGGCACATAGGAAGAAAAATATTATTTGGCTTTGAGATTGTAGTTTTAATTCTTCTGGTGGGGGGATTGTTTGTCTATACACAGATTAACAAAAAGATGGATAGACTGAATTTCAACAAAATGGATGCTGAGCAGCAGGAAGGAGAACCTGCGCAGGTGGAAATAAATGAAAGTGTATCAGGCAGCGAGGTGCTCAGTGGCTATACGAATGTAGCTTTGTTTGGAATAAACGAGAACAACAGCGATACCATTATTATTGCCAGCATCAATAATGACAGCAAGGAAATTAAGATGGTGTCCCTGTACAGAGATACGTATCTTAGGGTAGCAGAAGACGAATATGGAAATGGAATTTACAACAAATGTAATTCCGCTTATCTGCGGGGAGGCCCTGTTTCGGCAGTTTCTATGCTGAACACGAACTTGGATTTGGATATTCAGAATTATGTGACCGTCGACTTTGCGGCATTGTCAAAAGCTGTAGACTGTCTTGGCGGGCTGGATGTAGATCTGAGCTATGAAGAGATTGAGCATACCAACAATTATTGCATCGGTACGTCGGAACAGGTAGAAGGGGCAGAATATACACCGATTGAGAAACCGCCTATGCCGGCTGATCAGAGTAAGATCATCGGGAATTATCATTTGAATGGACTCCAAGTCACTTCTTACTGTAGAATCAGACAGACAGCATCTATGGATATGGGAAGAACCCAGAGACAGCGCTATATCCTGAATCTGATGGCAGACAAAGCGAAGAAATCGAACCTTGCAACATTAAATAAAATCCTGGACGAAGTCTTTCCTATGGTTGCGACTAATTTTTCTAAGTCCGAGCTAATCAAACTTGGCTCAGGCCTTCTCTCCTATAAACTTGAGGAAAGCACAGGATTCCCTCTGGATTATGCCATGGGTAAAGAGGTAACTGAACCGGTTACGGGTCTGGACTGTCTGATTCCAACAACCCTGGCTACCAATGTAAAATATCTCCACGAATACCTTTTCGGAGATAAAGATTATATTCCTTCGGAGACCGTGTTTATCAGAAGTGAGTTTGTTGCGGACAAAACAGGCTTTGGAAATGCGTCTGTGCCGGAGGCAAGCAAGTATCTGATTGTGGAACCATCCAGTAATACCGGTGATGAAGATACGGAAGAAGATTATACCAATGAAGAAGAGAATCTGTATGATACAGAAACTCAGGAAAATTATGAATAGCGCGTAAAACACATGAGAAATGCAGGAAATTTGTTGCTAAGCAGAATTCCTGCATTCTTTGTATAAGAACAGGAGGAAGAACCATGACGGTAACAGTGATCATCCCTACGTATAAACCGGGGGTATCTTTTCGTCGGCTGATGAAAAAGCTTAGTACCCAGACATACCCCATTGAAAAAATCATCATTATGAATACAGAGCAGCAATATTGGAAAGATGCATTGATTCAAGATGTGGGGCAGGCAGAAGTACATCATATTACCAAGGCGGAATTTGACCATGGAAAAACAAGAGCTATGGGGGCTGCAATGGCAAATAGTGATATTCTTGTTTTTTTTACTCAGGATGCAGTTCCTGCAGATGACCTGGTTGTGGAGTATCTGGTGCAGGCATTTCAAGACGAGAGTGTCGGTGCTGCATATGGAAGACAGCTTCCAAATCCAGATTGCAAATTCATAGAGGCTTACACAAGAGGATTTAATTATCCCAAGAACAGCAGTGTGAAAAGGAAATCAGACTTGCCAAAACTTGGAATTAAGACGTATTTCTGTTCTAATGTATGCTCTGCTTACAGGAAGTCTGTATACGAAAAAATGGGAGGATTTATCGCCAGAACAATTTTCAACGAGGATATGATTATGGCTGCCCATATGGTTCAGGCAGGATATGGGATTGCATATCAGGCAGATGCAAAGGTATTTCATTCTCATAATTATAGTTATACACAGCAGTTTTGCAGAAATTTTGATCTGGCAGTATCCCAGGCAGATCATCCGGAAATTTTTGCAGATATTTCGTCTGAGAGTGAGGGCATCAGGCTGGTGAAAAAAACAGCAGCCTATTTGATGCAGGAGAAAAAACCATGGCTGATACCGGATTTAATCCTGGCAAGCGGATTCAAGTTTTTAGGATATAAGGCAGGCCAAAATTATAAGAAACTTCCTAAAAGCCTGATACGGAAATTTACCATGAATCCATCTTACTGGGAACAGGAATAAAAACTACCTGATTTTCACTGTTTCTTTTCTTTTTTATCACAATTTCAACACAATTCACTGATAAACTTAGTCTCATAAAAGAAAAAGAACAAAGATTGATTTAGAAAGGAAGTATCATTATGAGTGAAGAATATAATAGATATGACTTAGGGAATGACCCGGAAGAAAAGTCAGAAACACCAGAAACCACAGCAGCCCAGGAAACAATGGAGACAGCAGAAGCTGTAGATACAGAAACAGCGGCAACAACAGAAAACACAGAAAGTGCAGAGAATACATCCTATGCATTTTCTTACAGAAAGGCAGGAGAAGAGAGAAAAGACCAGGGAAATGGGGAATCTTTTACCAGAACTTATACAGGTTCCAATAGAGAATATACGAAGGAAGCGGAACAGAATCAGAATGCTGGCAACAGTACCCAGACTCCGTACAGTTCCTATCATTTTTCTTCCCAGATTCCCCCGGAACCAGAGAAGAAAGTAAAAAATAAAAGAAAGAAAAACAAGGGCGGACAGATGAGTTTTGGAAAACGTCTTGGTATGGCAGCAGCTACAGCAGCAGTGTTCGGACTGGTAGCGGGTGCAGTGTTTGTAGGTGTAAGCTATGCCGGAAATCAGCTTCTGCCAAAAAAAGAGAGTGCAAAGATTGAGAATACACAGATTAGTTCAGGCGGAACTGGTGATGGCTCTCTGGTTAGTCAGAAAACCGGCTCTTATGCAGGTTCCAGTGTCTCAGAAGTTGCAAGAAATGTTATGCCCTCTGTTGTATCCATTACAGGTATCAGCATCCAGGAAATTCCTAATTATTTTGGATTTGGTACCCAGAAATATGAAGGCCAGAGCAGCGGTTCCGGTATTATCGTAGGTCAGAATGATACAGAATTGCTGATTGCTACCAATAATCATGTGGTAAAAGATACCAATTCTATCACGGTATGCTTTACAAACCAAGACGGAACAGCCGCAGTTTCAGACACACTTACAGATACCAGCATGGACAGCAGTGATACAGAAAGCCAGGACCAGAATGTGGATTTGGAAAATGCAGTGGAAGCAAAAATCAAAGGAACAGATGCGGATAATGACCTGGCTGTAGTAGCAGTAAAACTGGAAGATATTCCTGAAGATTTAAAAAGTCAGATTAAAGTAGCTACTCTTGGAGATTCGGATTCCCTGATTATTGGAGAACAGGTTGTGGCAATCGGAAATGCACTTGGATATGGACAGTCCGTAACCAGCGGTTATGTCAGTGCATTAAACAAAAAAGTAAGCTCTGAAAATGCAGACAGTACCTTTATACAGACAGATGCAGCGATTAATCCTGGAAACAGCGGTGGTGCTCTTCTGAATATGAATGGTGAGCTGATTGGTATCAATTCTGCAAAAATTGCATCAGATGAAGTAGAAGGTATGGGATTTGCCATTCCGATTTCTAAAGCACAGCCAATCCTGGATGAACTGATGAGCAAAGAGACCAGAGATAAGGTGGAGGATGAAAACAAAGCAGCTTATATTGGAGTTACCTGTAAAAATGTGACCTCTGATGCTGCAGAATACTATAATATGCCTTTAGGTGTTTTTGTGGACAGTGTGTCAGAAGACGGACCTGCAGACAAGGCAGGTATCCAGGCAGGAGATATTATCCGCAAGATTGACGGAACCAGCGTGGAAACCTTCGATAATCTGACAGAGCAGCTTTCTTACTATGAAGCAGGAGAAAAAATTGATTTTGTCATTGCCAGGGCAAATGGTGGTGAGTACAAAGAAGAAACTGTGACTGTAGAACTGGGAGCCAGAAAGGATATTCAGAAAAATACAGAAAACAGACGAGGCAATTGATAAACAAAGAAAGGGGCTGTCCGGTGGACAGTCTTCTTTCTTTGCCCAGGTCATTTAGAAAAAGTTTACTTGTTACCATAAGTAATTTGTGATAAGATACCCACAAGTGGTTTTTCAGAAAGAAAACAAAGAGAAAGCAGGAATAGATATGTCAGATGAGAAAGATTTATTAGAGACAACAAATACATCTGAGACTTCCGGGCAGGAAGAAAAGAAGGATGAATATGAAAAAATATGTTTTATGTGCAGACGGCCGGAGAGTAAGGCCGGAAAAATGATTGAGCTCCCGGGTAATATCCATATCTGTACAGACTGTATGCAGAGAAGCTTTGATACCATGAACAACAGCCCCATTAATTATGATGAGCTGATGAAAAACATTCCCAATATGCCGAATATCAGCATGATTGATTTGTCTTCTCTTCAGAATCAGATTCCAAAAAATCAGAAAATTAAGAAAAAACAGGAGCAGCCAAAAGAGAAGGTTGCATCAAAAGTTTTTGATATCAAGAGCATTCCGGCACCTCACAAAATTAAAGCAAGCCTGGATGAATATGTCATTGGGCAGGAGCATGCAAAGAAGGTCATGTCTGTAGGGGTTTACAATCATTATAAAAGAGTTTTTGCCGAGACAACAGATGATATTGAGATTGAAAAATCAAATATGCTGATGATCGGGCCTACAGGAAGTGGTAAGACTTATATGGTCAAAACCCTGGCAAGACTTCTGGATGTACCTCTTGCAATCACAGATGCTACATCTCTGACCGAAGCGGGATATATTGGAGATGATATCGAAAGTGTAGTAAGTAAGCTTCTTGCCGCAGCAGATAATGATGTTGAGAGAGCAGAACACGGTATTATTTTTATTGATGAGATTGATAAAATTGCTAAAAAGAAAAATACGAATCAGAGAGATGTCAGCGGAGAAGCAGTACAGCAGGGAATGCTGAAGCTTCTTGAAGGCAGCGAAATCGAAGTTCCCGTAGGTGCCAACAGCAAGAATGCCATGGTTCCTCTTGCTACGGTCAATACAAAAGATATTCTGTTTATTTGCGGAGGTGCCTTCCCGGATTTGGAAGAAATTATTAAAGAGCGTCTCAATAAAACAGCATCTATTGGTTTCCAGGCAGATTTAAAAGATAAGTATGACCAGGATCCTGCACTCCTTGAAAAGGTGACCGTGGATGATTTAAAGAAATTCGGTATGATTCCGGAGTTTTTAGGACGTCTTCCAATTATCTTCTCGCTAAGTGGCCTTAGCCGGGATATGCTGGTGCAGATTCTCAAAGAGCCTAAGAATGCTATTTTGAAACAGTATCAGAAGCTTCTGGCACTGGATGAGGTGAAGCTGGAGTTTGAGGATGGAGCCCTGGAAGCAATTGCAGAGATGGCAATGGAGAAACATACAGGAGCAAGAGCACTTCGTGCGATTTTGGAAGAATATATGCTTGATATTATGTATGAAATTCCAAAGGATGACAGTATCGGACAGGTCATTATTACAAAAGAGTACATTAAGCATACAGGAGGTCCGAGAATTCTTTTAAGAGGGCAGGAGCTTCCTATGTTAGAAGTGAATTCATAAACGTTAAAAAATATTTAGAACAGAAATTGAAAATCCCCCTGGCAGGAAGATACCTGACAGAGGGATTTTAAAAATTATTATTCGTGTTCAAAAATAAAAAAAGATGCAGGAGATGGGACTTGAACCCACACGATATTGCTACCACAGGCACCTGAAGCCTGCGCGTCTGCCAATTCCGCCACTCCTGCATTTCTTATGAAGTTCCGTGCTCTCTCAAGCACAAGATATATAATACAGGATAAAATAGAAAATGTCAACACTAATTTTTAAAAAAATTAAAATAATTTCAACAGTTGCAGTAAAGGTGGCTTTGGGTTATACTTTTCATGAAACTAATTATTTTTAAGAGGAGTAAAAAATGGATTTTATTGAATTATTAAAAGTGGTATTTCTGGGGATTGTAGAGGGAATCACAGAGTGGCTTCCTATCAGCAGTACCGGACACCTGATCTTGGTGGAGGAATTTGTGAAACTGGATGTGTCCAAACAGTTCTGGGAGATGTTTATGGTTGTTATCCAGCTGGGTGCAATTCTTGCGGTGGTCGTATTGTATTGGAACAAAATATGGCCTTTCCGTAATAAGAAGCCCCAGCATGTGAATGTAACAAAAATAGAGAAGACCGCAGGATTTATATGCAGGTATGTGAAGATTGACAAAATGGTCATGTGGTTCAAAATTTTGGTTTCCTGTCTGCCTGCAATTTTGATAGGGCTTCCTTTTGATGATTTTATTGAAAAGACCTTTAACAACTGGTTTGTAGTTTCTGTTATGCTGATCGTATATGGTGTGCTGTTTCTTCTGGTGGAAGATTATAATGCAAAGCGTACAGTGAAAGTGAATTCTATTGCAGATATTTCCTGGAGAATGGCATTGTTTATCGGTGTTTTCCAGGTTCTTGCACTGATTCCAGGTACTTCACGCTCCGGTGCAACGATCATCGGTGGAATTTTGTTAGGTGCATCCAGAACTGTCGCTGCAGAATACACCTTTTTCCTGGCTATTCCGGTAATGTTTGGAGCAAGCTTGTTGAAAATTGTGAAATTTGGTTTGAACTTTACCCAGTGGGAGGTTGTGATTCTTGGGGTAGGAACAGTGGTTTCTTTCCTGGTATCTATTCTGGCTATTAAATTCCTGATGGGATATATTAAAAAACATGATTTTAAAGCATTTGGCTGGTACCGAATTGTTCTTGGTGTGATTGTTATGCTGTTCTTTACTATTTTCAGATAAAATATATGTATGGGGTAGCGTGATTTATGGAAAACTATGATAAAAAAGTACTGGATTTAGCAATGGAAGCTGGAAGGATTCTTTTAGATGCCGGGGCTGAAATTTTCCGGGTAGAAGAAACTATGAAAAGAATTGCTCAGTCATATGGAATCGAAAAATTTAACTCTTTTGTTTTGAGCACAGGTATTTTTATCACAGCTGAAAATGATGAGGGGGAGATCTATGCAAGCGTGAAGCATATTCCCATTCAAAGTGCTAAATTACATAGGGTTGCAGCAGTCAACCAGTTATCAAGAGAAATTGCAGAAGGAAAATATACCCTGGAAGAAGCCGTGGAATGTTTGGAACAGATTAAAATCATGCCGGGGAAAAGAACAATCACAAAAATGCTTGCAGCAGGAACTGGCTCTGGTGGCTTCTGCTATTTATTGGGTGGTCATCTTACGGATATGCTGGCAGCTTTTTTGTCAGGTTTTCTGCTCTATACAATCTTTTTTCTTGTAGAAAAAAGAGAAAAGACAACTTCGAAGATTGTTGTAAACCTGATTGGAGGATTTTCTGTTTCCTTGTTTTCTGTGATTTTTTATAAGTTGGGATTAGGGCATACACCTGGGACGATTTTGGTTGGTTCGTTGATGCCTCTCGTGCCGGGGGTTTCCCTGGTAAATGCGATTCGTGATTTTGCGGAGGGTAATTATATCGGTGGCGGAGTTCGCTTTCTGGATGCTCTGATGGTAGGATTGGGAGTTTCACTTGGAGTAGGATTGACTTATATCTTATATTTCCGGCTTACAGGAGGAATTATCTTATGATGATAGAAGGAATTCTGCAGTTTCTGGCAGCATGTGCAGGGACCATAGGGTTTTCCGTACTGTTTTCTGTTCCAAAGGAACACTATCCTCGTTGTGGATGGATTGGTGGCTCTGGATGGCTTGTATGCTGGATTTTGATTCATGGGTTTCAAATGGGAACGATAGAAGCCAATTTTCTGGCGACCGTGTATATTGCACTTGCGTCTAGAATCAGCAGTACAGTTGAAAAGTGTCCGGTCACACTCTTTTTGATATCAGGAATTATCCCGGAGGTTCCGGGTATCGGTGTATACCGAACTATTTATTACAGTATTTTGGAAGATCATCAGAAGAGTATTTTGTATGGAAGAGAAACTCTTGGAATTGCCATTGCCATGGTTCTTGGCATTATCCTGGTATTTGAGATTCCTCAGAAAACCATACATAAGATGGCAGGAATATGTATGCCTGGGCGTATTAAGAAAATGAAATAGAAAAGGGGCATCCCATGAAGGTGATTCATGGGATGCCCTTTTCATCTTGAGGGGGGAGATAGTGAGTGGTTTATCAACTATCCAAAACCTATTATAAAGTGAAAATATGAGGAAATTATGTCAGGTTTCTAAAAAAAACAGAAAATCTCTAAACAAAAATTAAATACTATCTACCCTAAGTAGCTTTTTAACAGAAGGAAGGTGTTCTTCACTCCATCTACATGGCTTCTTTCATAGCCGTGGGAGGCATAGACGCCTGGACCAATCAGACCATGGCGTACATCGTAGCCGGAACGGAGGGCTGCTTCTGCATCAGAGCCGTAATGAGGATAAATGTCTACTGCATAGTCCAGATTTTCACGTTTAGCAGCAGTGATCAGATCTGTCACAACATCATAATTATAAGGACCACCGCTGTCTTTGGCACAGATAGAAACCTGGTGTTCTTTGCAGGACAGACCCTGTCCCACACATCCCATATCCACAGAAAGCACTTCTGTTACACCTTCCGGGATAGATGCAGAGCCGCCGTGCCCTACTTCTTCATAAACTGTGAAATGCTGGTAGAGAGCTCTCTTAGGACATACGTTTTCATCTTTTAAATATTTTGCATATCCCATGAGAATGGCTGCACTTAATTTATCATCCAGAAAACGGCTTTTTAAATAACCACTTTTAGTAATGGTTGTGCGAGGTTCAAAGCATACCACATCACCTGCCATAATACCAAGGTCTTCCACCTCTTTTTTGGATGATACTTTTTCGTCAATCAGAACCTCCATTACATCAAAGGATCTGGAAGTGTCATTGTATTTTCCGTTTACATGGATGGACGCATCTGTAAGCTGCATAGTTCCTTCGTAAGTACCGTTAAAACGGGTGCAGATTCTGCAATTCTCTGCTTCTGCATTGTTAGCGTTCAGACCGCCAATAGGAGTCAGGCGGAGACGCCCATCAGCTTTGATCTCCGCAACCATAGCGCCTAAGGTATCTACGTGTGCTTCCATAAAAAGGGCATTTTCTTTTTCTTTGCCCCCAAGTTCTACTAAAACACCGCCTTTGACCGTCTTTTTCGGTGTGTATCCCATCTCTTTATACTGTGCCATGAGGTAATCGGTTACTTCCTTGGTGTATCCGGATGGGCTGTCAATGGCCATCAAAGCTTTTAATTGGGTTAAAATGTAATCCATATAGGAATTCATGTTTGTGTCCTCCTTTTTGTTGTAAGAAATATTGTAGCGGTTCTGTCAGAAAACGTCAATAGAAGAGAGAAATCAGGAAAAAAGTTGACTGGAAGGGAGAAAGTGTAGTAAACTTTATGTAAACATAGAATACAGGAGGACTTTATTATGAAATGTCCCTTTTGCAATCAGGAAAATACCAGAGTAATTGATTCCAGGCCGGTTCCTGATAATAATTCAATCAGAAGAAGACGCCAGTGCGATGAATGTGGAAAACGTTTTACTACATATGAAAAAATTGAAACTATTCCTTTGACTGTGATTAAGAAGGATCAGAGCAGGGAACAGTATGAGAGAAGAAAGATTCAGGATGGGATTACCCGTGCATGCTATAAAAGACCTGTTTCCGTGGAAAAAATTGAAAGTATCATGGACGAAATTGAGACAGAAGTCTTTAACCGGGAAGAAAAAGAGGTTCCAAGCTCCCTGATCGGAGAAATTGTTATGGACAAATTGAAAGATCTGGATGCAGTGGCGTATGTCCGGTTTGCTTCTGTTTACCGGGAATTTAAAGATGTAGACACGTTTATGGATGAGTTGAAGAAGATTATGAAGTGATGATGTATTTTAAAAGATACTTGCATTTTCCCTTTTCCTTCGCTAAAATAACCTTGACAATTGCATAATGAGAGAACATGTATGTAAAGGAGATATCATGAAAAAAGTAAAGAATGTAATAGCAATACTTTTGGTAATGGCTCTTACTATTGTACTCGGCGGATGCCAAGACAAAAAGGACGGGCAGAAGGAATCTCAGACGGACAACAGTTCTCAGGAAGCAACAGGGGGACCAGTTATGGGTGGTTCCATAGTAGTAGGAATTCCTCAGGATTTAGAGGATAGTCTTGACCCACACAAATCGGTAGCGGCAGGAACAAAAGAAGTCCTATTCAATATTTACGAAGGCTTGGTTAAGCCTGATGAAGAGGGAAATTACACAGATGCAGTGGCTAAAAGCCATGAAATTTCAGAAGACGGCAAGGTGTACACCTTTGCATTGAGAGAGAATGTGAAATTTCATGACGGAACAGTAGTTACTGTGCAGGATGTAAAATATTCGATTGAACGCTGCGCCGGTATCAACGGGGATGGGACTCCGCTGGTAGCGGCGTTTTCTAATGTAGAAAAAGTGGAGTGCCCGGATGATAAGACGATTCAGATTACCCTGAAGGAGCCTGACACAGAATTTCTGGCTTACCTGATTGTTGCGATAGTTCCGGAGCATGCCAAAGACTTGGATAAACAGCCGGTGGGAACAGGGCCGTTTTGCTATGTATCACGTTCCCCTCAGGAAAATATCAAGATTGAGAAATACAAGGAATACTGGGATACAGAGCATCAGGCATATCTGGATGAAGTTATTTTCAAGGTTGTGGGAGACAGCAATGCCATTGTGACTGGACTGAAAGGTGGTTCCATTGATTTATATCCAAGAGTAAATTCTACACAATCTGCTCAGCTACGTGATGACCAGAATCTGAATATTCTGGATGGAGGCATGAATCTTGTTCAGGCATTATATTTGAACAATGATGAAAAACCTTTTGATGATGTGAGGGTACGTCAGGCATTATGTTATGCAGTAAACCGTCAGGAAGTGCTGGACATGATGGCAGATGGAAAGGGTACTATCATAGGAAGCAGTATGTTCCCGGCTTTTGAGAAATACTACATGCCGGAACTTGCAGAGAAATATACACAGGATTTACAAAAAGCCAAAGAACTTTTAAAAGAGGCCGGTTATCCAGATGGATTTGAAATGACCATTACCGTTCCTAATAACTATCAGCAGCACATTGATACAGCCCAGGTACTGGCAGAGCAGCTGAAGCAGGTTGGAATCCAGGCAGAAATTCAGTTGATTGAATGGGATAGCTGGTTAAGTGATGTATATACAGACAGAAAGTATCAATCCACGGTAGTGGGCGTGGATGCTGCATATTTAAGCGGCAGGGCACTTTTAGAGCGTTTTTGCTCAGATGCTGATACGAACTTTATCAATTACAAGAATCAAGAATATGATTCCCTCTATGAACAGGTAAAGAAGAGTACAGATGAGAAAGAACAGATTCAGTTATACAAAGAAATGGAAACTTTGCTCTGTGAGGATGCAGCCAATGTATATATTCAGGATATGGCTTCCGAGGTAGTTCTGAGAAAGGGCTACGGTGGATATGAATTCTATCCGCTATATGTACAGGATATGGCAAAAATTTATAAAACTGCTGAATAAGCGTAAGAAAAAGAAAAGGAGAAAGACGGAAGATGAAATACGTACTTAAAAAAACAGGAACTCTCATTATCACATTGTTAATTGTCTCCTTCCTGTCTTTTCTGGCCTTTTCTGTAATCCCGGGAGATGCGGCACTGTCAAAATTAGGAACAGAAGCCACCAGGGAACAGGTGGAGGCTTTGCAAAAAGAAATGGGGCTGGATGAGCCGGTATTGGTCAGGTATGGAACATGGCTTGGAAAGTTTCTCACAGGTGATATGGGAGAATCCTTTAGTTATTCTATGCCAGTAAAGAATCTGATCAGGGATAAGGTACCGGTGACAGCTGCACTGACGATTTTGTCATTTTTGCTGATTTTGCTTCTGTCTGTTCCACTGGGTATTTTTACTGCCCAGCATGAAGGGAAAATACTGGACAAGATTCTGGTGGTGCTTAATCAGATTGTAATGTCGGTACCGGGATTCTTTATTGGAATTTTGCTGACCTATGTGTTTGGCCTGGTCCTGAAATGGTTTACACCAGGAGCGTATGTGTCGGTTTCAGAAGATTTCACCGGATTTCTGGGATATCTTCTTGCACCTGCTGTAGCCATTGCTCTTCCAAGAGCCGCTATGGGTGTGAAGATGCTCAGAAGTTCTGTGTTGTCTCAGATGGATGCAGATTATGTCCGTACCGCATACGCCAGAGGAAACGGAAAAACAAGAGTGATGTATCATCATGTGTTGAAAAATGCATTGCTTCCGGTTCTGACCTTTTGGGGAATGACCATAGCAGACATTATTGCAAACAGTATTATCATTGAGCAGGTGTTTACAATTCCTGGTATGGGAAGCCTGCTGATTTCATCTATTTCCAACCGGGATTATCCGGTGGTTCAGGGAATCCTGGTGATTATCGCAGCTTTGGTAGTAATCATTAACTTTTTGGTGGATATGCTGTATGGCAGAATCGACCCGAGAATCCGTATGAAGAAATGAGAGGGTGGGAAACATGAAGAAAAAACAGAAAAATTATTACTTGCTTCTGGGTGTTTCCATCACCCTTTTTATGTTCCTCTTTCTTCTTGTGGGAATCTTCTATACCCCCTATGACCCGGATGCCATGAATGGAAGTGCAAAGTTTGCAGCCCCGTCTCTGGCTCATCTGTTTGGATGTGATCATTTCGGAAGAGATGTATTTAGCCGGGTATTAAAGGGAACAGGCACGACTTTCCTGGTAGCTGCTGCCACGGTAGTGTTAGGCGGTGGAACCGGAATCCTGGTGGGAGCATTCACCGGATATTTCGGAGGCTGGGCAGACGAAATTTTGATGCGTTTTAATGATGCGGTCTTTTCTTTTCCGCATATTTTACTTGCACTTGTTTTTATCAGCATTCTGGGGTCAGGAAAATATAACGTGATTTTGGCTCTGGCGGTGATTTTTGTTCCCAGCTTTGCCAGAATTACCAGAAGTGAATTTCTAAGCCAGAAGGAAATGGACTATGTAAAAAGTGCAAGGCTTATGGGAGTTTCCCATCTGAGGATCATGTTTGTGCACATTCTTCCAAATACCTTGCCGGCAGTCCTGTCCATGACTGCTATTGGGTTCAATAATGCAGTTCTGGCAGAAGCTGGTATGAGCTACCTGGGAATCGGTGTGCAGCCGCCAGATGCTTCTCTGGGAAGAATGCTGTCGGAAGCTCAAACCTATCTGGTAAGTGCACCCTGGTGTGCAATCTTTCCGGGTCTGGCTGTGATTCTTCTGGCTCTTGGATGTTCTCTGATCAGCGACGGGCTTTTGCAGAAAGGTGGGAAGTAAGATGAAATTATTAGAAGTGAAGAATCTGAATCTGGAATTTCATGATACAATTCCGCCTACCCAGGTGACCAGGCAGGTGTCCTTTGATATGGAGGAAGGGGAGATCCTGGGAATCGTGGGGGAATCTGGCTCAGGTAAGACCCAGACGGCTCTTTCTATTCTGCAGCTTTTAAAAAGCCATGAAAAAATCGCTTCCGGGGAAATTTTATTTCAGGGAAAAAATCTGGCAGGATTGTCTCAGGAGGAGATGGAAAAAATCCGGGGGAAGGAAATCAGTATGATTTTCCAGGAGCCTATGACTTCTTTAAACCCGGTCTTGACCATAGGTGAGCAGATGGAAGAGGGATTAAAGCTACACACACAGATGACAGGAGAAGAACGGAAAAAAAAGGTTCTGGAGATGATGCGGGAAGTTGAATTGCCGGAGCCGGAAGTTCTTTTTGAAAAATATCCTCATCAGCTATCAGGAGGTATGCGTCAAAGAGTTATGATTGCAGCGGCACTTGTGACAGAACCGAGACTGTTAATTGCTGACGAGCCTACCACAGCGCTGGATGTGACCATACAGGCTCAGATATTGAAGTTGTTAAAGAAAATGAATGAAATCCATCATACTGGGATTTTATTTATTTCTCATGACCTTGGCGTGATCCGCCACCTTTGCAACCGGGTGATTGTTATGAACCAGGGGGAAGTTGTAGAATCAGGGGAAATTACCAGAGTTTTTGAAGCACCGCAGGAGGAATACACAAGAAAACTGCTGGCAGCTATTCCCAACAGAAGAACATCTCTGCGGAAAAGAAAGAGAGGAGACAGGACATGAAAAAGATATTAGAAGTAAAACATGTAAGTGCCTCCTATAAAGATGAAAAAGAGGAAAAACAAGTCTTAAAGGATATTTCTCTGGAAGTAAGAGAGGATGAAATTCTGGGACTTGTGGGGGAGAGTGGCTGTGGCAAGTCCACTTTGTCTAAGGTGATTCTTGGATTTGTGAAGCCGGATGCAGGAGAAATCTGCCATTACACAAAGATGCCGCAGATGATTTTTCAAGATCCGTTTTCTTCCCTGAATCCATCTAAAAGGATTTCGTGGATTTTGGAAGAACCTCTTAGAATGCAAAAAATCCCGAAAGAGGAAAGAAAGCAGAAAGTGCTGGAAATGGCAGAAAAAGTAGGTCTTTCACCAGAGTATCTCAAACGATATCCGAGAGAGCTAAGTGGTGGACAGAGACAGCGTGTGAGCATAGCGGCAGCATTGATTCAGGGAGCAAAATTCATAATTGCAGATGA
Organism: uncultured Blautia sp.; assembly: GCA_900556555.1. Classification (GTDB taxonomy): domain Bacteria; phylum Bacillota; class Clostridia; order Lachnospirales; family Lachnospiraceae; genus Blautia. Next base: position 21,579 of record USPF01000015.1, on the reverse strand, counting down.
GCCGGTGTCAGCACTTGATGTCACCATACAGCGTCAGATCATGGAATTGATCGTACAGCTTCAGGAAGAGATGAAACTGTCTGTTTTGTTTATTTCTCATGATTTGAATGTGATTTATCAGATGTGCGACCGGGTGCTGGTCATGAAAGATGGACAGATTCTGGAAGAAGGAGAGACAGAAGAACTCTTTGAAAATCCAAAAACAGAATATACAAAAGAGCTGCTTTTGGCAGCTCTGGAATAAATATAGGGGATGGTCTTGAACCATCCCTTTTCGATTTTTATAACAATAGATCAATTAGATTTTCGTAGATATCCTGACTCTTGTTTTTCCAGTTCATACACACAGCAGCAGCAGCTTCCTCGGTGGGAACTGCAATAGTTAAGTCCACAATAGTAAAATTTTCACGTTTCAGACTGCAGCGTACATGATATCCTTCTGTTTCACTTTTAAAATAATCGGCTACAGCAGACAATTCTTCCCGCATACGTACGGTATTTTCTTTGAAGAAATCGGAGATGTCTTTTTTGATGCCATCAGAAATCTGATCCTCAAAGTAGGAAAGGGTCTTTTGCCCACGCTCTGTAATCTCGTAGTAAGAGGTATTTCTGACGGTTTTATCCTGAATCAATTTAGAATCAATTAATTCGGAAATAGCCTGCTGAAGATGAAAATAATTGGTATATCCTTTATCCAGCACGAACCCGGAAATTTGAGCATTTGTAAGAGGAAAATCTACCTTTTCCAGCATATAGAGAATGATTAACTTGTAAAGTGTAAGAGGTTCTGACATTTTTTATTCCTCCTTATATTGTTTTCCCTGATAAACACCATTGATTTTACACTGGTGATGCAGGTTGTTCAGTACTGTTTTTTTGGCACTGCTCCAGCTTGGGGCTATGAGCAGGTCTTTTGGACCATCACCTGTGAGACGGTGTACCACGATATCTGGGGATAGATGCTCCAGACAATCCATGATCAGATTCAGATACTCTTCCATGGTGTAAACGGAAAATTTTCCGGCCAGATAGTCAGCGGCCAGATCCGTTCCTTTTAAAACATGGAGAAGCTGCAGCTTGATTCCCTGAACATCTTGATGATTCAGATATTCTATGGTTTCTAAGATATCCTCATTGGTTTCTCCCGGAAGTCCGAGAATGGTGTGTACAATAACCTCCAGATTTCTTTTGCGGAGATTTGCCACAGCTTTCTCAAAGCAGGAGAGGGGGTATCCACGGCGGATATAAGAGGCTGTTTTTTCATGGATGGTCTGAAGCCCCAGTTCTACCCATACCGGTTTTTGACGGTTCAGTTCTTCCAGCAGATCAAGAACATCATCACCCAGGCAGTCCGGCCGGGTTCCTATAGAAACTGCAACCACGTCAGGATGAGAAATCGCCTCTGTATAGATACTGCGTAAATATTCCACAGGTGCATAAGTGTTTGTATATGCCTGAAAGTAAGCAATGAAACTGGATGCGTGACGTTTTTCACGAAGTCTTGCAGCCTGCAGCTCAATCTGTCTGGTGATGGAATCTTGTCTGTTTCCTGCAAAATCTCCGGAACCGCCGGCACTGCAGAAAATACAGCCCCGGTTTCCAAGGGTTCCATCCCGGTTGGGACAGGTCATACCGCCGTTTAAGGCAACTTTATAAACTTTTCCTGCAAATCGTTCTTTCAACATATAGTCAAAAGAGTAGTAAGGCTTTCCGTTCCAGTTTTTCATGTCTTACCCTTTCTTTTCTTTTCTTTTTCTTATGTTTCTCAGTTCTTATCATACCATTTGAAAAATTCTTTTACAAGAGCAAGAAAAGGAATCCTTTGACAAAAACAGTCGTACATGGTAAGGTGAAATGGATAAAATCAATCAGCAAAAAGGAATGGATTGCAGATATGAAAATAATAAAGAAAAGCATGGCAGTATTGGCAGCAGTCATTCTTATGATTGGGCTGGCAGCCTGTGATGATATGAAATTAAGAGAGGCAAAACCAGTTACACAGGGTGTTCTGAGGGTGGGAATGAATCTTGATATTCCATCTATGTGTTATTTGTCAGAAGAGACCAGTAATCCTGAGGGATTTGAGGTAGAAGTAGCACAGAAACTGGCAGACAAGTTAAATCTGGAGCTGGAGATTGTGGATACATCAGAAAAAAATTTACTGAAATCTCTGGATGCAGACTTGTACGACTGTGTGATTTCAGCAGTGGGAATATCAGATTGGAACGATACCCATTATGAACATACAACACCATATGCAGATATTTCCTCTGTGAGTGACAGGACAGGAATTACTTCAAAATATACGAAAATTGCTGTGTTTACTAAGAAATATAATCTGATGAAAGATGAGCTGGAAGCAAAGCTTCAGATGATGAGAAATGACGGAAGCCTGAAAGAACTTTCAGAAAAATATTTTGAGAAGGATATTATCATATCGGAATAAGGATATGCTGAAATTTTGTATGTTTCAGTGCTGCAGATGCAAGAGAAGCCTAATAGGAATTATGCCCTATGATGCTTCTCTTTTTTTGTGTAAAATTACAACAGGTTTTTTGGAAAAACGACTTGATTTTTTTAGATACAAATGTTAGCATAATATATAGTTTAATGACTAAACTAATTAAGGAGGTTTAGGGTGTGATGAAGATTTTAAATGTGGCAGATGAGGCATTTAAGGCTTATGGAAAAGTGGTTAAAGGCCTGGATGTATCGGATTTGCTGGAAGCCTTAAAGGAGACACCAAAGCCGGATGATGTGATTTATGTTGCTTCCGATGAAAAGCTGGAAGCATGTCCAAGTGTGAAAAAAATCGCATATAGTCTGTATGGTGGAATGCCCATTCAGGCAGGTTATTGCAATGGAAGCAATGTGCTTTTAAATGCTGTAGAATACCACAGGGATTCTGAGGTCAATGTAGCACTGACCGACCTGATTCTTATCCTGGGAAAAGAGCAGGATGTGGAAGCAGATGGTACTTATGAAACTTCAAAAATGGAAGCATTTCTGGTACCGGCAGGAACCGTTGTAGAAGTTTATGCAACTACCCTTCACTATGCACCGTGTAATGTAAATGGAAATAAATTCTGTACCGCAGTGATTCTGCCAAAAGGAACCAACACAGAGGCTCCACAGTGTCAGAGTAACACAGAAGAAGATAAATTGCTGTTTGCCAGAAATAAATGGCTCATTGCACATAAAGATGCAAAAATAGAAGGGGCTTTTGAAGGACTCAAGGGTGAAAACTTATCAGTAGAATAATCAAGCAAAATGCAGGAGGAAAAAAGTATGAATTTATCAAACATGCCGGAATTAAAATTAGGTATCGTAGCAGTAAGCCGTGACTGCTTCCCAATGTCTCTGTCTGAGAACAGAAGAAAAGCGGTTGCAGAGGCTTATAGAAAGAATTTTAACGGAGAAATCTATGAATGTCCAACCGTTGTTGAAAGTGAAGTGGACATGTTAAAAGCAGCAAAAGAATTAAGAGAAGCAGGCTGTAATGCACAGGTTGTTTACCTTGGAAACTTTGGACCTGAAACAGAAGAAACCATGCTAGTGAAAGCTTTCCATGGCCCATCTATGGTGGTAGCAGCAGCAGAAGAGGAAAACCTGGTGCAGGGACGCGGTGACGCATACTGCGGCATGTTAAATGCAAGCTACAACTTAAAACTGCGTAACTTAAAAGCATATATCCCGGAATATCCAGTAGGAACAGCAGAAGAAGTTGCTGAAATGATTCACGAATTTGCACCGATTGCAAGAGCACTGGTTGCAGTAAAGAACTTAAAGATCATTAGCTTTGGCCCACGTCCGACAAACTTCCTGGCTTGTAATGCACCAATCAAGAGATTGTATGATCTGGGAGTAGAAATCGAAGAAAACTCTGAATTAGACTTATTTGAAGCATTTAACAAACATGCAGATGACCCACGTATTCCTGATGTTGTAAAAGAAATGGAAGCAGAGCTTGGTGAAGGAAATATGAAACCTGAAGTTCTGCCTAAATTAGCACAGTATGAAATTACACTGTTAGACTGGGTAGAAGCACACAAAGGCTGCAGAAAATACGTGACACTTACAACAAAATGCTGGCCAGCATTCCAGACGCAGTTTGGATTCGTTCCATGTTATGTAAACAGCCGCCTCACAGACAGAGGAATTCCTGTTTCCTGTGAAGTAGATATCTGGGGAACCCTGAGCGAGTACATTGGTACTGTTATCAGCCAGGATACTGTAACCTTGCTGGATATTAATAACACCGTGCCTGCACATATTTACAACAATGACATTAAAGGTCATTACAACTATGATCAGAAAGAAACTTTCATGGGATTCCATTGTGGAAACACAGCAGCAAGCAAGCTGACAGCATGCTCCATGAAATACCAGATGATCATGGCAAGAACTCTGCCGGAAGAAGTAACACAGGGTACACTGGAAGGTGATATTATTCCGGGAGAAATCACATTCTACCGTCTTCAGAGCACAGCAGACTGCAAACTTCGTGCTTACATTGCACAGGGTGAAGTTCTTCCTGTTGCTACCCAGAGTTTCGGTGGTATTGGTATTTTTGCAATCCCTGAAATGGGACGTTTTTACCGTCATGTTCTGATTGAAAAGAATTATCCACATCACGGAGCTGTTGCATTTGGACATTTTGGAAAAGCTCTGTATGAAGTATTCAAATACCTGGGCGTTGAAGTGGATGAGATTAACTACAATCAGCCAAAAGGAACCTTATATCCAACAGAAAATCCATTTGCTTAAAATATAATGAGGCTGTCTTTTTCGAGACGGCCTCAATTTGAATCAATGATTATGAAAAAGGAGATTGCTCATATGTTATATATAGGTGTTGATTTAGGTACATCAGCCGTAAAGCTTCTGCTTATGAACGGGGAAGGAAAGATTCAGAAAATCGTATCAAGGGAATATCCCTTATCTTTTCCACAGCCTGGGTGGTCTGAGCAGAATCCAGAAGACTGGTGGACACAGAGTTTAGAGGGAATTAAAGAACTGATAGCAGAATGTGACAAAAACCAGGTGGCGGGAATCAGCTTCGGAGGACAGATGCATGGCCTGGTCATTCTGGATGAGCAGGATGAGGTGATACGCCCTGCTATTTTATGGAATGACGGAAGAACAACGAAAGAGACAGATTATCTCAATAACGTAATTGGAAAAGAAACGTTATCCAAATATACAGCAAACATCGCATTTGCAGGCTTTACAGCACCGAAGATTCTCTGGGTAAAAGAGAATGAGCCGGAAAACTTTAAGAGAATTAAAAAAATCATGCTGCCGAAGGATTATCTGGCATATAAATTATCCGGTACACATTGCTGTGATATGTCAGATGCATCCGGTATGCTGCTTTTAGATGTGAAGAACCGCTGCTGGTCCAAAGAAATGCTGGATATCTGCGGAATTACAGAAGAGCAGATGCCAAAATTGTTTGAAAGCTACGAGACCGTAGGCACATTGAAACCAGAGCTTGCAGAAGAACTGGGAATTCCTGCAACCTGTAAAATTGTTGCAGGTGCCGGGGATAATGCGGCGGCAGCCGTTGGAACAGGAACAGTAGGGGATGGCATGTGCAACATCTCCCTTGGAACCAGCGGAACGATTTTTATTTCCAGCAAGGAGTTTGGGGTGGATCCGCATAATGCTCTTCATGCATTTGCCCACGCAGACGGGAACTATCATCTGATGGGATGTATGTTAAGTGCAGCTTCCTGTAATAAATGGTGGATGGACGAAATCATCGGAACCAAGGATTATGCCGGTGAACAGGCTAAGATTGAAAAACTTGGAGAGAACCATGTGTTTTTCCTGCCATATCTGATGGGAGAACGCTCTCCTCACAACAATCCAAATGCAAGAGGAACCTTTATTGGGCTTACCATGGATAGTACAAGAGCAGACATGACCCAGGCGGTTTTGGAAGGTGTTGCCTTTGCAATCCGTGATTCTTTTGAGGTGGCAAAAGCTCTCGGAATCAAGATTGAGAGAACAAAAATCTGCGGAGGCGGTGCAAAGAGCCCTCTGTGGAAAAAGATGATAGCCAATATTCTGAATATTAAGGTGGATGTCATTGAATCAGAAGAAGGACCGGCACTTGGCGGTGCCATGCTGGCAGCTGTGGCAAATGGAGAATTCGCCTCTGTGGAAGATGCAGCAGAGAAAATTGTGAAAGTGATTGATACAGTAGAGCCGGAACCGGAACTTGCAGCAAAATATGAAGAGAGATACCAGAAATTTGCGAAAATTTATCCGACAGTGAAAGATCTGTTCAGCCAGATACTTTGATGAAATAGTCGAAAAGCCCAGAGCAAAATTCAGAACATGGAGATTGCTTCTGGGCTTTTTTTGTTTGTGCATTATATACAATAAATAATATTCTATTTAGTTAGAAAATACAACTTGACGAAGTTGGGGTAGGTAGTATATAGTATAAATAGTTCAAATCACAGATAATAAATAGTGTGTTACTGTTAGGCAGGCATAAACTATTCCATGTATTCTATCTTACTTTTTTGTCCGATAGAAGAGATGAGGGATGAGTTTATGCTTTTTTTGTGTGAAAACACCTTTTGGCTTAGCTTGTAGAGGGGATTCTTAGGTTATGTATCAAATTATAAAAGTGTTAAATAATAACGCATTTCTTGCCAGATATGATGACGGGGAGAGAATTTTACTTGGGAAGGGAATCGGATTTGGCAAGAAGGCCGGAGATCAATTTCATACGATAAAAGATGCAAGAGTGTTTACTTTGGCACCAAAAGAAAAGGAACAGTCGGGAATTAATGCAGTGAAAGGAATTGATCCTGTTTTTCTTGAGGCAGCTGGAAAGCTCATTGAGGAAGCGGAAGAGGTCTTTGATTCTATCAATCCAGATATTTTGCTACCGCTGGCGGATCATATCGCATTTGCAGCAAAGCGGGCAAAAGAAAGAATTGATATTCCAAATCCTTTTATTGCAGATATTAAAGCATTGTTCGGAAAAGAATATACAGTGGTGCTTAATTGCAGAGACAGCGTGGAAAAAATGACAGGGTACCAAATTACAGATGATGAAGTCGGATTTATAGCTCTGCATATTCATTCCGGATTATCAGATGAGCATGTGACAGAAACTTTGAAAATCACCCGGACCATCGATGAATGCCTGCTGATTGTGGAGAAAACGCTGAAACAATCCATCAGTCGTGAATCCCTAAGTGGTATCCGTCTCATGAGTCATTTGTATTATATGATTGACCGCATCAAAACAGGAGAAGATATTAACATCGAGCTGAATGAGTTTGTGCGGCAGAATTATCCGAAAGCATGGGAAGTTGCAAGAAAGGTCTGTCTGTATGTGTTTGAAAAAATGAAAGCTCCGGTTTCAGAAAAGGAAATTGGATTTTTTGCAGTGCACATTCAGACCATTGTAAATATACGGTAGCTGCTGATTTTAAATCAGTAAAAATATATTATCAAAATTAAGTGAGGAGAAAAGATTATGAAAACATTTGAGTACACAATTAAAGACGAATTAGGAATTCACGCAAGACCAGCAGGAATGCTTGTAAAAGAAGTGAAGAACTATGACAGTAAAATTACTATTACCAGAAAAGAAGATGGAAAGTCAGCAGATGTATCACGTCTAATGGCAGTAATGTCTTTAGCTGTAAAATGCGGACAGACAGTAGAAGTTTCTGTAGAAGGTGGAAATGAAGACGCATCTTTAGAAGGAATGAAAGCATTTTTTGAAGCAAATTTATAAAGGCGGCGGGAAACAGATATGGAAACTTTGAAAGGAAAAGCAGTATATAAAGGAATTGCACTTGGAAAAATTTCTGTACTTCGCAAAACAGAAAATGTAGTAAAACGTGTCAAGATTGAAGATGTGGATGCAGAACTGCAGCGGGTAGAAATTGCAAAAGAGCAGGCTATTGAGCAGCTTGGAAAACTGTATGATAAAGCTGTGAAAGAGGTAGGAGAAGCCAGTGCAGCTATCTTCGAAGTGCATCAGATGATGCTGGAAGACCTGGATTTTAATGAAGCAATTGAAAATACCATCCGCACACAGGAGGTTAATGCAGAATATGCAGTAGCTTCAACAGGAGACAGTTTTTCAGAAATGTTCGACAGCATGGATGATGATTACATGAAAGCCCGTGCAGTGGATATTAAGGATATTTCAGAACGCCTGGTTCAGAATCTTGCTGGCAATGGAGACAATGGCCTGGACTTTACAGAGCCGGTGATTGTGGTGGCAGATGACCTTACACCAAGCGAAACCGTACAGATGGACAAGGAAAAAATCCTTGCATTTGTTACTGTTCATGGTTCTACCAATTCCCATACCGCAATTCTTGCACGTATGATGAACATTCCGGCTTTGATCGGTGTGGAAATGAATCTGGAAGATATGCAGACAGGGACAGAAGCTGTGGTAGACGGTTTTACCGGAGAATTTATTCTTTGCCCGGAAGAAGAAGTGAGGGCAAAAGCCCAGAAAAAACTGGATGAAGAAAATGAAAAAAGAAACCTTCTGCTGGAATTAAAAGGAAAAGAGAACATTACTCTTAGTGGAAAAAAAATAGAACTTTATGCCAATATCGGCAGTGCTGCTGATGTGGGATATGTCCTTGAAAATGATGCCGGCGGCATCGGGCTGTTCAGAAGCGAATTCCTCTACATTGGAAGAAATGAGCTTCCAAGCGAAGAAGAACAGTTCCAGGCATACAAGCAGGCTGCACAGAATATGGCCGGAAAAAAGGTAATTATCCGTACTCTGGATATCGGTGCAGACAAACAGGCAGATTACTTAAATCTTGGCAAAGAAGAAAATCCGGCACTTGGTTATCGTGCAATTCGCATTTGCCTGACTCAAACAGATATTTTTAAAACTCAGCTTCGTGCGATTTTCAGAGCCTCCAATTATGGACAGATTGCAATTATGTATCCAATGATCACATCTGTAGAAGAAGTGAAGAAGATTCAGGAAATTGTACAAGAAGTAAAGAAGGAATTGCGTGATTGTGAGATTCCATACAAGGATGTAGAAGAAGGAATCATGATTGAAACACCGGCTGCAGTAATGATTAGTGATGAACTTGCAGAACTGGTTGATTTCTTCAGTATTGGAACAAACGATCTTACACAATATACACTTGCAATTGACCGTCAGAATGAAAAACTGGATGCATTCTATAATCCGCATCACAAAGCAGTATTAAAAATGATTCAGATGGTGGTAGATAATGCACACAAGGCAGGAAAGTGGGCTGGTATCTGCGGAGAACTAGGTGCGGATCCGGAGCTTACAGAGACCTTTGTACGCATGGGTGTGGATGAACTTTCTGTGGCACCGTCTATGATTCTGAAACTGAGAAAGATTGTAAGAGAAATGGAGTAAAGAGGAGATTATTATGTTTGGTTCATTAAAAGAAAAATTAGGATTTGGCAAGAAAAAAGGAGAAGTATTAGGAGCACCTGTTGAGGGCGAAGCAGTGGAACTTTCAAAAGTAAGTGACCCTACTTTCGGAGAGGAAATTTTAGGAAAAGGTGTTGCGATTATTCCTTCTGTAGGAAGAGCAGTAGCTCCTGTTGATGGTACCATTGAGATGGTATTCGATACAAAACATGCTATTTCTATGACATCAGAAAGCGGAATTGAAATTTTGATTCACATTGGTCTGGACACTGTAAGTTTAAAAGGTGATCCATTTACAGCACATGTCGCAGCAGGAGATAAAGTAAAAGCGGGAGATCTTCTTCTGGAATTTGATATTGAAGCGATTAAGGAAGCAGGACTTGACACTATCGTGCCAATGGTAATCTGCAATACATCAGATTACAGTGAAATTCAGGCATCTGCTGGAAAGACCGTAAAGGTACTGGATGAAGTTTTGACTGTTACAAAATAATACAGGTATATGAGCCTGTAAAACAGGCTTTTATATAAGAGAAGATTTCACATAAGAAAGAGAAAAAGAAAAAGGAGGAAAAAATTATGATGAAATATCTTCAGAAATTAGGTAAAGCCTTAATGCTTCCAGTAGCATGCTTACCTATTTGCGGTATCCTTATGGGTATCGGTTATGCACTTGCTCCGGCGGCTATGGCGGGGGAAGTAAATGGTTATGTTGCAAGTGGTACGGCTTATACCATAGGATTTTTCCTGATCAAAGCTGGTTCAGCGTTGATTGACAATATGGCGCTCTTATTTGTTATTGGTGTCGGTGTTGGTATGGCAGATGACAATGATGGTACAGCAGCTCTTGCAGCTTTAGCTTCCTGGCTGATGATGACAACGTTGTTGTCTACAGGTGTTGTTGGAACCCTGATGACTCTGGAAGAAGGAACAGCTAAGTTTATCGCATTCCAGAAAATTGCAAACCCATTTATTGGTATTCTTGCCGGTATTATTGGTTCAACCTGCTACAATAAGTTTAAATCAACAAAACTTCCGAATTTCCTTGCATTCTTCAGCGGAAAACGTTGTGTTGCAATCATCGCAGGTGTTGTTTCCATCATTGTATCCGCAGTATTACTGTTCGTATGGCCTGTAATCTTCGGTGCATTAGTCGCAGTAGGACAGTCTATTGTTAAATTAGATGCAGTAGGTGCTGGTATCTACGCATTCTTAAACCGTCTGTTAATTCCAACCGGATTACATCACGCACTGAACAATGTATTCTGGTTTGATACTATCGGTCTTGGTGACTTACAGAAGTTCTGGGCAGGTATGACATCTGCAGATGTTAACTGGAGCCTTGGTATGTACATGTCAGGATTCTTCCCATGTATGATGTTTGGTATCCCAGGTGCAGCTTTAGCTATGGTTCATACAGCAAAAAGCAATAAGAAAAAAGTAGCAATCGGTCTTGTAGGATCCGCTGCTTTCTGTGCTTTCCTTTGCGGTGTTACAGAACCATTTGAATTTGGTTTCATGTTCCTGGCACCAGGTTTATATGTAATCTATGCATTATTATACGGTATTTTCGTAACTGTAACTACATTATTAGGATTCCGTGCAGGATTCTCCTTCTCCGCAGGTGCAACAGACTTATTATTCTCTGCTTCCCTGCCAGCAGCACAGAAGACATGGATGATCATCCCACTGGGTATTGCAGCATTCATCGTATTCTATGTAGTATTCCGTTTCGCTATCACAAAGTTTGATTTAAAAACACCAGGTAGAGAAGACGATGAAGCTGATGAAACAAAAGTAGTATTAGCAAACAATGACTTTACAGAAGTTGCAAGAATCGTATTAGAAGGTTTAGGCGGAAAAGAAAACATTACTTCTATTGATAACTGTATTACAAGACTTCGTCTGGAAGTAAAAGATAATACATTAGTTGATGAAAAAGTAATCAAATCTGCAGGTGTTGCAGGGGTTATCCGTCCAGGAAAAACAAGCGTACAGGTTATCATTGGAACACAGGTACAGCATGTTGCGGACGAATTTAAGAAGTTATGTAAATAAGAACTACATAATAGAAGCAAATCATAAGGAAATGCAGAAATGCATTTCCTTATGTGCTGTTTGTTGATAGATTTTGTTTTATAGGAGGAACTATGGGATATACATTGGAATGCTGTGTGGACTCTGTGGAATCTGCCATTGCTGCAAAAAAGGGCGGTGCGGACCGGATTGAACTGTGCAGTGCTCTTGTAATCGGAGGGTTGTCTCCCTCACAGGCACTTTACCAAAAAATCAGGGAACAGGTAGATATTCCGATTCGTGTATTATTAAGGCCAAGGTTCGGTGATTTTTGTTATACGGATTTTGAGCATGAAATCTTAAAAGAAGAAATCAGGAGTTTCCGTAAGCTTGGTGCAGATGGAATCGTCATTGGAACCATGAAACCAGATGGTACATTGAATCTGGAACAGATGAAGGAACTCATGGAGGAAGCCCAGGGGATGCCAGTCACCTTACACCGGGCATTTGATATGTGCCAAGATCCGTTTGTGACACTGGAGGAAGCAAAGAAACTTGGAATCAGTACCATCCTGACCTCAGGACAGAAAAATACCTGTGTGGATGGGGTGGAACTTTTAAAGGAACTGGTGGAAAAAGCACAGGGAGAAACAGAAATCCTCATTGGAGGCGGTGTGGATGCATCAGTGCTTCCTATGCTGGCAGAGAAGACGAAAGCAAAAGCCTATCACATGTCAGGGAAAATTTCTATGGAAAGTGAAATGCGTTACCGGAAACAGGATGTGAGCATGGGAGTTGCGTCTGTAAGCGAATATGAAATCTGGCGTACCAGTGAAAAAAGAGTCCGGGAAGCAAGGAAGGTTCTTGAGCAGTTATAAACTTTATAAAAATTTTACAGATAAAGTAGAAAAATGACGAGACTCTTCTTTACTTCAAAAATTTACTGTGCTAATATATATTGTAGTAATGGAAGATATAACCGATAAAGTGGTAATGTACCAGAGAAATTCGGAAATAGTCTGTTACGGGGTGTATATTACAATGTTAAGGAGATTTTGACTATGAGCAAAAAAATTCACACAGAGGCAGTTAATTCCTTGTTTGACGCTATTCTCAGCCTGAAAGACAGAGAAGAATGTTATTTGTTTTTTGAGGATGTATGTACCGTAAACGAAATTTTATCGTTGTCCCAGCGTTTTGAAGTTGCTAAAATGCTGAAGGAAAAGAGAACATATCTTGAGATTTCTGAGAAGACAGGTGCTTCCACAGCTACCATCAGCCGTGTAAACAGAAGCCTGAATTATGGAAATGACGGATATGATATGGTATTCGAAAGAATGGCAGAACAGGAAAAATAGAAGCAGAATCAAAAAGAGAAAAGCTGTGCCGGGATATGGAGTAGATACCCTGGTACAGCTTTTTTATAGATGTTCAGCAAAGTCAGGATTCCGGGTTAGACATTTTGTCAATCAAATGCTCAATCACCTGTTTTTTTACATAGACATCAAAACTCAGCATACAGATAAAAGCAAATTTCTGCAGGAAATCACGATCCTCTTCTGGGACATCAGCAAAAGATTCCTGAGACTTATTAAATTTCTTGGTCACATCTTTGGCAAGGGGCTGAATCTGCTCCAATTCCAGCTTCATAACTTCTTCATAGATATCCTGTAATTGCAGGCTTTCTTCCCCTGAAAAATATTTTTCTGTAAGGGGAGCCAGAAGAACCTGAATATCATTGATAGACAGGATATTCTTAAAATAATAAATAAAAGTCAGAATGAAAAGATGTTCTTTGGAATACTTCTTCTTAACCGGAGGGGGAAGAAGATGGTTTTTGGCATAGTTATTAATCATTGTTTTCGTGAGAATCTTATCCTCAGGATGACGTTTGGAAGATGCAAGTTGATCTTCCATAAAGGTCGTAACCTGGTCCATATACAAATCTATATTAGGAATCTCCCCTGGCTTGATGTAATCGATGCGGGAGACACTGGCTAAAATGCTGTTTAAAATATCTTTTGTGTCTATTGTCATGTTTTATCACCTCTGCTCTCTATTATATAGTTTTCAAAACCATTTGTAAAGTATTCTTGCGTTCTTCCCGGAAGAATGCTATATTGTAAGAACAAATGTTTTGGAGGATAGAAAGATTATGAGTATCTACGATACATTAAACGACAGACAGAGAGAAGCTGTTTTTCATACAGAAGGCCCTGTATTAATCCTGGCAGGTGCCGGTTCCGGAAAGACCAGAGTGCTGACCCATAGAATTGCATATCTGATTGAAGAGAAGGGGGTAAATCCCTGGAATATCATGGCGATTACTTTTACAAATAAAGCTGCAGGAGAAATGCGAGAGCGAGTAGATAAGATTGTAGGATTCGGCTCAGAAAGCATCTGGGTCTCTACGTTTCATTCCAGTTGTGTGCGTATGCTCCGCCGGTTTATTGACCGTCTTGGATTTGATACAAACTTTACGATTTACGATACAGATGACCAGAAGACATTGATGAAGGACATCTGTAAACGCCTTGATATTGATACCAAGATTTATAAAGAGAGAGCAATCATGGCAGCCATTTCTTCTGCAAAAGATGAATTGATTGGGCCGGAAGAATACGAGATAAATGTTATGGGAGATTTTTCGAAAAGGAAAATTGCCCTGGCGTATAAAGAATATCAGAAAGAATTGAAGAAAAACAATGCCCTTGACTTCGATGATCTGATCATGAAGACAGTAGAACTTTTCCAGGCATGTCCTGATGTGCTGGAGCATTTCCAGGAACGGTTTAAGTACATTATGGTGGATGAGTACCAGGATACCAATACTGCCCAGTTTAAGTTTGTAAGCCTGCTGGCTGAAAAATATAGGAATCTCTGTGTAGTGGGAGATGATGACCAGTCTATCTACAAGTTCAGAGGAGCAAACATCAAGAATATTTTAGGGTTTGAGCATGTGTTTGCAGACGCAAAGGTGGTAAGGCTGGAGCAGAATTACCGCTCTACTCAGAATATTTTAAATGCTGCCAATCAGGTGATTCAGAACAATCTGGAGCGTAAGACAAAAACTCTCTGGACAGAAAACGAAGAAGGCGAAAAACTTCACTTCCGCCAGTTTATGAACGCATACGAGGAAGCAGAATATATTGTGGGCGATATCAGCAAAAAGGTGCGGGAGAAAGATGGAGAATACCGAGATATGGCAATTCTCTACCGGACCAATGCACAATCCCGCCTTTTTGAGGAAAAATTCCTTATGGCAAATATTCCTTATAAGCTGGTAGGGGGAGTGAACTTCTATGCCAGAAAGGAAATCAAGGACTTGCTGGCCTATCTTAAAACAGTAGATAATGCAAGAGATGACCTGGCGGTAAAGCGAATTATCAATGTGCCAAAAAGAGGAATCGGGGCAACCACATTAAGCCGTGTACAGGACTATGCTTCACAGGAAAATATCAGCTTTTATAATGCTCTTCGCCAGGCAGAACAGATTACCTCTCTTGGCCGGGCTGCAGCTAAGGTGGCACCTTTTGTTACTTTTATTCAGACCCTGAGAAGCAAAGCAGAAATCCTGTCCCCTTCTGAACTTTTGAAGGATATTATTGACAGTACCGGATATGTAAAAGAACTGGAAGCTGAAGGTACAGAAGAGGCTGAGGCCAGAATCGAAAATATTGATGAATTAATTACAAAAGTAGTTTCTTATGAAGAAGAAAATGATGAGCCTACGTTGTCTGGATTTTTGGAAGAGGTGGCACTGGTGGCAGATATCGATTCTGTAGATGGAGATGATAACCAGGTACTTCTCATGACCTTGCACAGTGCGAAGGGACTGGAATTTCCTTTTGTGTATCTGGCAGGTATGGAAGACGGGATTTTCCCAAGTTACATGACCATCACGGCAGATGATCCTACAGAAATCGAAGAGGAGCGCCGATTGTGTTATGTAGGAATCACAAGAGCGATGAAAGATTTAACACTTACCTGTGCCCAGCAGAGAATGATCCGGGGAGAAACCCAGTATAACAAGGTTTCCAGATTTATCAAGGAAATTCCAAGGGAATTGGTAGAACTTGGTAGAGAGTTTCAGGAAAAAAAGGTCATGGATATTCCCATGCCAACTTCTTTCAGACAGATGAAGCAGGCATTCAAACAGCCGGCTTTTGTACCAAAACAGTTTGAAGTGAAAAAATCAGATGGACTGGATTATAGTGTAGGAGACACGGTAAAGCATATAAAATTCGGAACAGGAGTAGTGACAGCCATTGTAGAAGGTGGGCGGGACTATGAAGTAACCGTGAATTTTGATAAAGTGGGTGTGAAGAAAATGTTTGCATCCTTTGCAAA
Source organism: uncultured Blautia sp. (assembly GCA_900556555.1). Lineage (GTDB taxonomy): Bacteria > Bacillota > Clostridia > Lachnospirales > Lachnospiraceae > Blautia. Next base: position 5,789 of record USPF01000015.1, on the reverse strand, counting down.
ATTAAAAAAAGTCTGATGAGAGAGAAAATGACAATCCATGGAATCACTTAGGATTCCATGTTTTTCAGATGTCTGCTTAGAAATGGGGAAAAGTATGCAAAAAAACTATGAGGAGTTGAAACGGTATCTAAATAAGGAAGAGGGAATAGAGAAGAACCGGCTTGACTATAATAAAATGGCACTGAGAGAGGATGAGAATCATATTATGATTTCTTATCCCAATGAGGATTTACAGAAAGAGCGTATTATTATCCGGCAAAAATATCGTGATATACAAATTCCGAATCACAGACATGAATATATCGAGTTGTCATTTATGCTGGAAGGTGAGCTTGATATGTATATCGAAGGAAAAAAAATAAAGATGAAATCAGGAGATTTATGCCTGATGGATAAGAATGTAGCTCACTCTACAGAAATTGCAGGAGATGATGTGTGGATGTTTAACATTCTCATGACAGCGGATTTCTTTGATACAATCTTTATGTATTTATTTTCTGATGATAACTATATTTCAAACTATATTATCAACAGCTTGTATTCAGAAAGTAAAAAGAAAAATTATATATATTATCATATCCCGGAACATAGCTTTGTAGAACAACTGATGGAGCAGATTATTTGTGAATATTTTTTGGAGAATCCATGCAATAAGGGCAAAATGATAAGCTGTCTTTGCATTTTGTTTATAGAAATTTCCCGTGCAGCGGAACAGAATGATGAGGAAACAATCAGGAAAAACAATTCGAAGATTCAAAAGGATGTGGTGGAGTATCTGAAAGAGCATTACAAAGACGCAACCCTGCAGTCTGTGGCAAAACATATGTGTTTTCATCCGAATTATTTAAGTACTCTGTTAAAAATGGAAACAGGACGGAGATTTAAAGATATCTTAATTGATATCCGCATGAAGGAAGCAGAGAAGTTACTGCGTAAGACAGATGCAAAAATCGAAGATGTTGTAGAACAGATTGGATATGCAAATGAAAGCTATTTTTATAAGTGTTTTCGGCAAAAGTATGGGGAATCACCATTCAAATATAGGAAAAATCATAAAGAACTTAAAAAAGAACAGTAAAAACTTTGTTTTGTATGTGAAAAATAAATAAAAACCAAAGTATAATCTTTTTCTAGAAATACAAAAGATTTATGGAGGTTAATATGAGTAGTAGAGAAAAAGGTAGAAACATGGAAGCCATGCGTGTTGTCATGACACCACTTGGCTCTGCAGCATCAAACGTATTCAATATGCTGAATATGTCATTCTTTCTGGTGTTCAGTACAGAAGCTCTGGGACTGAATGTAATGTTAATGGGAATCGTTATGACGTTCATGAGAATTTTTGATGGAATTACAGACCCGATCATTGGTTCTATCATCGATAGAACAGAAACTCGTTTTGGTAAGTTTCGTCCGTTTCTCGTAATCGGTTCTCTGATTATGTTGTTTGCAAGTTTTATGATTTATTTGTTTTCCTTTGATATCGGACAGTCTTTCAGAATGGTGTGGGTTATTGGATGGTATGCAGTATGGGTAGTTGGATATACCTTTATGACAACGGTAAATAAATGTGTCTTATCCATTGTTACAAAAAATCCAAAATACCGTCCGCTTTCCGGTATTGCAGGTGGATGTTATTCCACAATGCTTGGACTGGTTATGACAACTGGAATCATTCCAATTTTACAGAAAAATGGTGGTCTTGGTTCTCAGAAAGGCTGGACTATGATCATTATCAGCGCATTTATTCTTCATGCAGTGCTTCTGATTGGATGTCTGTTCGCAATCTCTGCAACAGATAAACCGGAATTTTATCGTCAGGATCCAAACACAAAACAAGAAAAGATTTCTATTAAAGACAGTTTAAATGTTCTTCGTATTAATCAGCCGCTGAGAATGCTGATTCTGGCAGCATCTACAGATAAAATTGCAGCCACAATCCAGTCTGCGGTTATGACTTATTTCTATGTATATGCAGTACAGAATCTGGATCTTCAGCCGATTGTAGGTGGTATTTCTACCCCAATGTCTTTAGTTGGAGCATTTGTGGCAGGTTCTGTAGCAGTAAAATTTGGTTGTAAAAAAGCATCTCTGATTGGTGCAATTGCCAATCTGATATTAGAAGGTATTCTGATTATCTTCCGTCCTTTCGGAGAATCAACACTGGTTGTGTTCGTTGTCTTAATGGCTGCAAATATGCTGTTCCGTAGATTCTCTGCACAGAACGTAGATCCTATGATTGCAGAAATCATTGATTATCACAAGATGAAAACAGGAAAATTTATGCCTGGATTTATCGGTGCGACTTTCTCTTTTGTAGATAAAATAATCAGTGCGTTTGGTTCTTCGATTGTTGGTATTGTTATGGGATTGGCAGGATACAGTTCAGGTGCAGAACCTACAACCGCTCTTTATATTGCAACTATTGCTATGTATCTTGGTGCTCCTTTCCTTGGAGATTTGGCAAGTATTATCGCACTGAAGAGATATCATATCACAAACGAAGAATACAAAAAGATGTATGGAGAAAAAGCAATTTTAGATAAAAAAGTAGTTGAAGCATAAGAAAAAAGGAGGAATCAATTGAATGGAGATTTTATTAAATGATAGCTGGAGTTTTCATAAAGAAAACGAAGCGTCAGAGCAGGTAAGGATTCCTCATACATATAATTCAGCGGATGGACAGTCTGGTACTTCTATGTGGAGAGGAAGAGGCTTTTATACAAGAAAGCTGATGATTACAGAAGCAGATCTTAAGCAGAGTCTTTTCCTTGAAATAGGAGCAGCAGCTATGGTCAGCACGGTCTATATCAATGGACAGAAGGTTTATGAGAATACATGCCCTTATGCGTTGTACCGCATGTCAATCAATGAGTATGTCAATGAAGGTGAGAATCAGATTGAGATTGTGACAGATAATAGCGCAAATGATGCAGTTTATCCGCAAATGGCAGATTTCTCCTTTTATGGTGGATTATATAGAGATGTGAAAGTCATTGCGGCACCAAAGATTCATTTTGATTATCTGGATGGAAGCCGTGATGGTGTACAAATCAGAACAGTAAAAGAAGAAAATGGAAGCTGCTGGAAAGTAGTGGGTACAGGATCCATTGTTTGCGAAAAGGCAAAAAGCAAAGGAAAAGTCCGCATGCTGCTTCTGAATCAGGAAGAGGTTGTCTGTGAAACGTCAGCTTCTATGGAGTTTTCGGGAAAAGATACGTTTTCACTTACTTTGGAGATTTCCAAGCCACATCTGTGGATGGGAACTGAGGATCCATATTTATACCAGGTTAAGCTGGAATTGTACGAAGAGGAAACTGTGGTGGAAGAACGTAGCATCTCCACAGGCTTTCGTACGATTCAGATTACTTCCGATCAGGGACTTTTCTTAAATGGCAAGCATGTGAAACTGCGTGGTGTAGCCAGACATCAGGATTTTGGCGGAGTTGGAAATGCTGTTTCAAAAGAAAACATGGAATGTGATATGCAGCTGATTAAAGAAATAGGAGCAAATTCTGTCCGTTTGTCACACTATCAGCATGATGATTATTTCTATCAGAGATGTGATGAGGAAGGAATCCTCGTATGGGCAGAAGTTCCTTTTATTAGTATTATTTCTGAGAATGAAGCGGCTGAAGATAATATCCGTGAACAGATGAGACGTCTGATTCTGCAGTGTGGAAATCACACATCTGTGTATTGCTGGGGCGTACAGAATGAAATTACTATTGCCGGCGAAAATGAAGAAATTCACGCTCATGTAAAACGCATGTCAGAATATACAAAGAACCTTGATCCAGACAGATATACAGCAGAAGCAAATATTTATTCTGTGGCGAATGAAAGTCCGATCAACCGGCTGGCAGAATTAGTTGGGTATAATTTATATTATGGATGGTACTATGATACAATTCCAGGCTTGCAGAAACGTCTGGATGAATTCCATGCCGCATGTCCGGACATCCCTCTTCTGGTGACAGAATACGGTGTAGACACAAATCCTCAGTATCATTCTTATGAACCAAAAACCAAGGATTATACAGAGGAATATCAGTTGCTTTTTACAGACAATGCGCTTCGTTCTTTTGAAGAACGTCCATATTTTGTGGGAAGCTATGTTTGGAACCTTTGTGACTTTGGAAGTGCCAATAGGGATGAAGGTGGCAAACAGGGACAGAATCAGAAAGGACTGGTTACTATTGACCGCAAAATCAAGAAGGATGCATTTTATTTGTATAAGGCATACTGGTCAGAGACCCCCTTTGTAAAGCTTGCAGGAAGCAGATTTATCAACCGTCATAAAGAAAAAAATACTATTACTGTTTTGACAAATCTGAAAAAACTGGAATTGTTGGTTAATGGTGAAAGTGTTGCCAAGACGGAAACCGTAAATCCTATGACTCATTTTGAAGGAATTCTTCTGTCTAAAGGAAAAAACCAGATTGCCGTCAGGGGATATGATGCACAAGGGAATTTGTATGAGGATCATATGATCCTGAATTTTACGGAAGAAGAAGATAAGAGCTACCAGTATATCAAAAAAGACGAAGGCGGTAATGTCATCAACTGGTTTGAAAAATTTGACCTGACAGATGCAGAAGAAATTCAGTTGGATCCAGAAGGATTTTCCAGTGCGGATAAGGTTGGAACTATTATGAAAAATCCAGAAGGTGAAAAAGTTATTTTGAAATATTTCGGAACTATGGTGGAACATCCAAAGTTTGCCATGATGAAAGCTATGACCTTAGATGCAATGGGAAAACTGAAAAATCTTGGTATTCCTCAGGAATTAATTACGGTCATAAACAAAGAGCTCAATCAGATTAAAAAATAAGAAAAGATGGAATGAAAAGCACCATAAAGTCCAAGAGGAGTTTTGGTGCTTTTTTTGGTTTTTGGAAATATAGAGGCAGAATGTATCTTTTTTGAAACATAATTTAAAATCTGGAAAAACATGCAAAAAGTACTTGCATTCTTGCCAAATAGGTGCTACTATATAAAGCGTACTTTTATGCTCAGAAAGGAGGAAGAACAGTGAAAGTTAGATCATCTGTAAAACCAATTTGTGAAAAGTGCAAGGTTATCAAAAGAAAGGGAAGCATCAGAATTATCTGTGAAAACCCTAAACACAAACAGCGCCAGGGCTAATCTATAAGAGATAGATAATATAGGTATATGACGTATAGTTTGTGTAATTTTAGTGCGGCTGCAGTATGAACCGCCTGGATGCGTTGTTCATGCTGATGAAATATAGTGATATTAGAAGAAAAGCTGTTATACCGAGGCAGCTTAGAGATTATTGAAGATGCGTAATGCATGCTTACGATAATAAGGAGGATATTGCTTAATACCGGCATCCGCCAAATGCCGGAAAGGCTGCGTAAAATTATTTTTGCGGCTGGATGCATAGAACCCCGTCAGTTTTATGTGTCTCAATTAGGAACAATATTAACAGAAAAATGGAGGAACAAATACATGGCTCGTATAGCTGGTGTAGACTTACCAAGAGAAAAACGTATTGAAATCGGTTTGACTTACATCTATGGAATCGGTAGAGTAAGCTCAAATCTTATCCTTGAAAAGGCAGGCGTTAATCCTGACACACGTGTCAGAGACGTAACAGACGAAGAAGTAGGAAAAATTCGTGATGCAATCGAAGAATTACAGATTCCTGTAGAAGGTGATTTAAGAAGAGAAATCGCTCTGAATATCAAGAGACTTCAGGAAATCGGATGCTACAGAGGAATCCGTCATCGTAAAGGACTTCCTGTTCGCGGACAGAAAACAAA
>USPF01000014.1 GCA_900556555.1 uncultured Blautia sp. | reverse complement strand
TACTATCATACCCGGCATAGAAGATCTTGCTCCGGAACGAACGGAAACAAGAAGAGGATTTTCTTTATCTCCGAATTTTTTTCCTGTGATTTCTTCTAATTTTACGATAGCTTCCATGATCTGACCCATAATTTCGTCATTGATCTTTCTGCCATCCTCATAATACTGTGTACATGCCTCTGTTGTAACAGTGAATCCCTGAGGTACTGGGAGTCCCAGGCTTGTCATTTCTGCAAGGTTAGCACCTTTACCACCAAGCAGGTTTCTCATGGTTGCGTTACCTTCGGTAAACATATAAACCCATTTTGCCATTTTGAACATTCCTCCTAAATGTACTTACTAGAAAATAAACATTTGTTTACATTCTTCGGTGCGGGCAAATTGTCCGCACACATCTATTTTAACATAAGAAGGTAGATAGTCAAGCAAGTTTTTTTAATTTCTTTCCAAAACAGGGAAATTTTTTCAATTTCTCGCACAAAAAGCAGCCCGGACTGATTTCCAGGCTGCCTTCTTAGTGTTGTTTTTCTTATCTTCCCTGTTTTTTAGTTTTTAAAACAAGATGTCTTGGCAGACCATTTACCATGATTGGCTGATAGTCTCCCTGAATCAGAGGTTTGATATAATCAACAAAATCTTTTGTCACATAATTTCCTTCTCTGTTCATCCATTCTCTTGGAACCAGTTTTTCTTCATTTGCAATTCTATGTACATCGTAGATACCAGTAGCACTCATGTATGGATCATCTGATACACGGTCGATTACAACCATCTTTCCTGTATCGCCTTCATCTGCTGCTTTTACTGCTGCACCGCCTACCATAAATGCTTCATCAATATCCACACGGGATGCCATATGAGATGCACTTCTCTGAAGTGTAGAAAGTTCCACAGCTCTTGTTTTGCAGTTGCACTCTGCTGCCAGGAAGTTTGCAAGATAGGTAGCCGTTCCCTGAAGCTGTTTGTGACCAAATGCATCCACATAATCGCCTACGCTGCCAAGCTCACATACATAACGGCCGTCTGCAAGTTTAATTCCTTCAGACACAGCAATAACAATAGAAGATTTTTTCTTTAGCAATTCTTTTACTTTTGTGAGGAATTTATCAATATCAAAAGCTACTTCCGGAAGGTAGATTAAATCAGGGCCATCACAGTCTTCTGTCTTAGCAAGGGCTGTTGCACCGGTAAGCCATCCTGCATTACGTCCCATGATCTCCATAACTGTAATCATGCTCTTCTTGTAGGTCAGTCCCTGTGCATCACGGATTACTTCTTTTGTAGAAGCACCGATGTATTTTGCTGCACTTCCGAATCCAGGTGTATGGTCTGTCAGTGCCAGGTCATTATCAATTGTCTTTGGAACACCCAGGAATTTCTGGCTTTGTCCTGTGAGGATTGCATAATCAGAAAGTTTTTTGATAGTATCCATGGAATCATTTCCACCGATATAGATAAATGCTTCAATATCCAGTTTATTTAAAATCTCAAAAATCTTTTCGTAAATGTTTCTGTCTTCATGAATCTCCGGCATTTTGAAACGGCAGGAGCCTAAAAATGCAGATGGTGTTCTTTTCAGCAGTTCAATATCCAGTTCAGAATGAATCTGGGTAGAAAGATCTACATACTGTTCATCTAATAACCCCTGCACACCATGTAACATACCATATACTTTATTAAATCCACGTTCAATTGCATTTTTATAAACACCGGCAAGACTGGAGTTAATAACTGATGTCGGTCCTCCTGATTGTCCTACGATAATATTCCTTTTCTTTGCCATTTTGACACGTCCTCCTTGTTTACAATTAAGTCTGATATTCATTATAACAAAAAAAATCCATATCAGCAAGTCTTGATATGGATTTTTGCATATTATTTTTTTATTTTTCTCGTATTATTTATATATTTTATACAATTCATCAAATACCTTCGTCATTCCCTTTACTTTTTATCTCTTCAAAAAGTGTTTCATAATACTCTTTGGAGAATTTTCCCGGGTTTGCCTGATATACGGAATGTTTTTCAATGAGGTCATCCGGATAATCTTCTAATTTGTAGATTGCCGCTGCCGGATTTTCCCGGTCATAGTACATCAGCAATGGAATAAACTCATGCTCTGGTATCTGGATTTCTCCTGTTTTCATATCTTTGCGGATGGTAATCTTTGCCATTGCTCCTAACAGGCTTGGAAGGTCGTTCTGGGTGGATGTAAAGTTTCCAAGGGAATAATACACCAGCATCTTATGCCCGTCTTCCCCTGTAAGGGTTTCCATGGTACGGACCACATGTGGATGAGAACCAATTACGATATCCACACCTTCTTTCAGGAAAATATCTACCCACTGCTGCGTCTCTTCGTCTACATCCATGTCATATTCCACTCCCACATGCATCACTGCGATGACAACATCTGCAAGTTCTTTTGCTTTCCTGATATCTTCTCTTACCTTGTCCTCATCAAATTCATCCACAAGATATTGTTTCCCTGACGGAAGTTCGATTCCATTCAGGCTATAGGTATAATCCACCATAGCCACTTTCAGCTTCTTGCACTTTATAACCGAAATTCCCTCTGCCGCTTCCTTGCTTTCGTGAATACCGAGAATCTCTGTCTCAGGATGATTGTTCTTCCACCAGTCCATGGTATATTCTATTGATTTTGTACCCTTGTCCATAATATGGTTTGTCGCATGTGCCACAACATCAAACCCTGTATTTACCAGTGCATCTCCAAATTCGGGAGGTGTACCAAAACTTGGATATCCGGAAACCTGGTTTCTGTCCTCCACAAATACCGTCTCCTGTGTTACCAGTGCCAGGTCGGCTGCTTCTACATCCTCTTTCACATACTGATATACATGATCATAATTCCATACGCCATCTTCCTGCATACCGGATTCCCGGATGGCCTGGTGGGCAATATTGTCACCTACAGCAAGAAATTCTATGGTATGTTCTTCCTGTTCTTTTTCTTTGGCCAGTTTTTCCTGTCTGGCTTTTTCTGCTGCCTTGTCTGCTTTATGTTTCTTGGATATCTGTACACCCACAATAGTCCCTACGATAAGCAGTGCCACAACCGAAACTCCAACAATAACTGCAAGGCGTTTCTTTCTCTGTACCTCTTCTTCTCTTTTTCGCCTAAGTTCTTCCCTTCTGCGTTCTCTCTCCCTGTCTTTTTTCAGGAGTTCTTCTCTTTCGTCCATATTCCATTTCCCCTTCTTGTAATTCCTTCATATAGGTTTATTTTACCAATCTTTTGTCGAATTTACAAGATTATGCTCCTCGAGTTTCCGCAGTTTTATCCATCACTCTATTATTTTTAGGCGTAATAGACAGGTAGAGGAAGGGGGTGAGCCGTCATGGACATACTCTTATCATTTTATATTTCTATCTTGGCAAGTGTAGTTGCCTACTACATTTGCAAATGGCTGGATGGAGATAAATAGCTGGTAGTCAGCCTTGGGTATAAACCACCCACCTAAAACGGAATAGAAAACCCCCAGAGGTTGCGACTCTGGGGGTTTTTGCGTGCCACCATGGACACTCTTATCACTTTGCCTACTGGCATTATAGCATATGTATCTTTATAAATCAATATTCCCTTTCTTAAGTTTCCTAAAAGCAGAAAACCAAATGTACTCTAATCAAAAGGCCATTGCATTCAAGCAACAGCCTTTTGATTGGTTTAAGTATTAAAATGTGAACTTTTCTTCGAAGTATGCTTTCAAATCTTCGATTTTGATTCTTTCCTGTTCCATGGTATCTCTGTCACGGACTGTCACTGCTCCATCTGTCTCAGAATCGAAATCATAGGTTACACAGAATGGTGTACCGATCTCATCCTGACGGCGGTAACGTTTTCCAATATTACCTCTGTCATCAAATTCGCAGTTGTATTTCTTGGAAAGCTCTGTAAATACTTTCAGTGCACCTTCATTTAATTTCTTAGAAAGCGGAAGCACACCAATCTTTACAGGAGCCAGTGCAGGATGGAAGTGAAGCACAGTACGTACATCATTCTTTTCTGCATCCAGAACTTCTTCATCGTAAGCACTACACAGGAATGCGAGCACCATACGGTCAGCTCCCAGAGACGGCTCAATAACATATGGAATGTATTTCTGGTTTGTTTCATCATCAAAATAGGTCATATCCTGACCGGAAACATTCTGATGCTGTGTCAGGTCATAATCTGTTCTGTCAGCGATTCCCCACAGTTCGCCCCATCCGAATGGGAACAGGAATTCTACGTCTGTAGTAGCCTTGCTGTAGAAGCAGAGTTCTTCTGGTGAATGGTCACGGTAACGGATTTCTTCTTCTTTTAATCCAAGGCTGTAGAGCCAGTCTAAACAGAACTGTTTCCAGTATGCAAACCACTCAAGGTCTGTGTCTGGTTTACAGAAGAATTCTAATTCCATCTGTTCAAACTCACGGGTACGGAAGGTAAAGTTTCCAGGTGTAATCTCATTACGGAAAGATTTACCAATCTGGCCAATACCAAATGGAAGTTTCTTTCTGGAAGTTCTCTGTACATTCTTGAAGTTTACAAAAATACCCTGAGCGGTCTCCGGTCTCAAATAAACGGTATTTTTTGCATCTTCTGTAACACCCTGGAAGGTTTTAAACATCAAATTAAACTGACGGATATCGGTAAAGTTATGTTTTCCACAGGTAGGACATGGAATCTGATGTTCTTCAATAAAATCTTTCATCTGCTCCTGTGTCCATGCATCTACGCTTCCTTCCAGCTCAATGCCCTTTTCTGCACAGTAGTCTTCGATGATCTTATCTGCACGGAAACGCTCATGGCATTCCTTACAGTCCATCAGAGGGTCTGCAAATCCTCCTAAATGTCCGGAAGCCACCCATGTCTGAGGGTTCATCAGAATGGCGCAGTCAACACCTACATTGTATGGGCTTTCCATAACAAACTTCTGCCACCATGCTTTTTTTACATTGTTCTTTAATTCCACACCCAGGTTACCATAATCCCATGTGTTTGCAAGACCGCCGTAGATTTCGGAACCAGGATATACAAAACCTCTTGATTTCGCAAGTGCTACGATTTTTTCCATTGTCTTTTCCATGTTTATAATCTCCTCTATGCTTTATCACTTTTGCTAAATTTACTGATAGCCACTATTATACCTGTTCAGATACATCTTTTCAACCTTTAAACAGCAGAATTTAGTAAATTCTCTTGTCATCCATAATGATAAACCTTTTTTTGCCCTTTTAAATACCCCGCTGAAATAAATAAAGTAATGAGTTCTGCCAAAGGCACAGCCAGCCACACTCCTGTAATTCCCATGATCATAGGCAGGAGCACAATGCTTGCTACAATAAAAACAAAGGTTCTGCAAAAAGAAATAATGGCAGAAATCTTCCCATTCGAGAGTGCAGTAAACAGTGCTGAAGCAAAAATATTAATTCCTGCAAACAGGTAATTAAAGGAAAACAGGAAAAATCCTTCCACAGCCAGTTCGTAAGTATGGTTTTCCTCTCCCGTAAAGATTCCTACAATGGGTTCAGAGAACACAAGTGCAATGCCGAGAATCACAATGGAAGACAGAAGAATAAACCATTTGCAGATTTTGTAAATCCGCTTCAGCTGTTCATGATTTTTGTTTCCGTAATTAAAACTGAACACAGGACCTACGCCCATGGAAAAACCAAGATACAAAGACGTAAATAAAAACTGCCCGTATAAGACAATGGTAATGGCTGCGACCCCGTCTTCTCCTACCAGTCTCAGCATAGTAATGTTAAATAAAAAGGTTACTACCGCTGTAGACAGGTTGCTCACCATTTCAGAAGAACCGTTTCCACAGCTTTGTAAGAGAATCTGTCCACGGAATACCGGCTTTACAAAATGCAGACTTCCTTTTACCCAAAAGAAGTATCCTACACCAGCTACCGCCATAATAGCCTGTCCAAACCCGGTAGCCAGTGCCGCCCCCAGCACTCCCATTTCCATAGGCCCCATAAGTACATAGTCCAGCACCATATTTGCGACACCACCGGAAATGGTAAGGACAAGTCCCAGACCAGGTTTCCCAGCGGTAACAAAAAACACCTGAAAAAACATCTGCAGCATGGTCAGCGGTCCAAACCCAAGCAGCACTCCAAGATAAATTTTACAATCCTCCATAATCACCGGTGTTGCGCCCAGAACCCGGCACAACGGCTCAAGAACTAACAGCCCAAGAGCCAGAATGACAATACCTATCAAAACACTTACTGCTGCCAGAAGAGAAAAATTCTCTCTTGCCTCCTGATCACGTTTCTCTCCAATCTGTCTCGCTACAATAGCACTTCCCCCGGTAGACAGCATAATCCCACATGCAAATAACAGGTTCAGTACCGGATATACAATATTTACTGCTGAAAGTGCATTGCTGCCCACAAACCTGGAAACAAAAATCCCATCCACAATGGTATAGAGAGACATAAAGACCATCATCACCATAGTAGGAACGGCAAATTTCAGTAAGGTAAATACATTAAATTTTTGTGCAATTGAATTTGTCATTTTTCACCTCATTTCCTCTATTTTGCTATCCATCTGTATAAAGATTGCCCATAAGATGCAGGATATCCAGGCTTTTAAAGTTTTTGTCAATATAACGCCTGGTATATGCCCGCATAACCCTTCCCAGTTCCTCCAGCACTTCTTTTGTCACCGTAAAGCTATATAGCCTCTCTAATTTAGCCGCAATAATAAACTGAAGGGTATAAAGAGCAGAAGGGCTGACATAAATAAGCCCATGCTCTGCTTCCCCACATTCCCGGCAATATACGCCTGCTTCTTCCAGGGAAAACCACTGGAGATTTTCTGTGGTACCGCAGGTTCTGCAGGCAAACACAGCCGGGTATTCTCCGTTAATGGTCATGGCTTTTAATTCAAAAATATGCTGTATCAGACGGTTATCCATTTTTTGTTTTATCAGTGCTTTCATGGTCACATATAAAAGATTCAGCATCTGTTTTTCGTCTGTATTTTCACTGGCATAATACTCCGCCAGTTCCAGAAAATAAAAACCGTAATATACTCCGGGCTGAATTGCTGCCAGTTCTGAAAAATACTCCTTAACAGACGCCTGGCGGAGCTGATAGGAAGTTCTTCCTTCATAAAGAAAAAAAGACCCAAACACAAAAGGATTGGCAACTGCCATCAGGGCACTGTTCTGCCGTCTTGCCCCTTTTGCAAAGGCTGTTATTTTCCCTCTTTCTTTTGTCAGTATGACAAGTCTCTTATCATAATCACCTACCGGCATGGCTGACAAGACCATGCCGGTAACTGTAATGGAATCACTCATTCAATTTCCTTCTTATCGTATCCAAAGTTTTTGATGAGATAGTCACTGTCTCTCCAGTCTTTCTTTACTTTTACCCAGACCTTCAGGTTCACTTTCTGTTCCAGCATATTTTCTATCTCATATCTGGCAGCGCTGCCGATTTTCTTCAGCATTGCTCCCTGTTTTCCAATAATAATTCCCTTGTGGCTGTCTCTCTCACAGATGATGGTGGCATCAATATCCACAATCTTTCCGTCAGGGCGTTCTTTCATCCTGTCAATGGTCACTGCAATACCGTGAGGAATCTCTTCATCCAGTGTACGCAGGGCTTTTTCACGGATCATTTCAGCCACAATCTGTCTCTGCGGCTGATCGGTCACGGTATCTTCATCATAGAACTGCGGACCATAAGGCAGATATTTAAAAATACATTCCAGAAGTGTATCCAGATTCTGGCTTCTCAGTGCAGACACCGGAACAATCTCTGCAAAATCATAAAGATTTCTGTACGCCTGGATAAATGACGGAACTTCTTCTTTTTTTACAGTATCTACTTTGTTGATCACCAGAATCACCGGAAGCTTACATGTTTTTAGCTGCTCTGCAATATGCCGTTCACCTGCTCCCACATAGGTACTGGCCTCCACCAGCCACAGAATCACATCTGCATCCTTAAAGGTTCTCTGGGCAACATTGACCATATACTCTCCAAGTTTGTTTTTTGCCTTGTGAATTCCCGGTGTATCCAGAAATACAATCTGTCCCTGTTCATCCGTATATACCGTTTGAATCCTGTTTCTGGTAGTCTGTGGTTTTCTGGATGTAATTGCAATCTTTTGTCCGATCAGATGATTCATCAATGTAGATTTCCCTACATTTGGTCTTCCGATAATGGCTGCAAAGCCTGATTTAAAATCTTTCCTCATATACGCTCCTCTTTACAGTAAGTTTGTCAGTGTACCAAATACTGCTTTCTCCTGTTCCAGTTTCTCTTCGCTTCCTACAACACAGATACGGTTCTGTTCCATAACTGCATCTACAATTCCGGCAAGTTTTCTGATATCCTCCGGCTGTGCCTTTAAAATCTCCATTCTCTCCTGTTTCAAATCTTCTTCTGTCACCTTGGAGAACCAGGCATTTAAGGACATACTTCCCTTTCCGGAAGGTGTCATAGGAGTATCCAGTTCACTGATGGTTCCAATGATATATTTTGTCATTTCTCTTTCATCCGCATCAAAGGAACGGATAAATTCTCCTGTTTTCCTGAATACCTCCAGGGTCTTTCCAAGATTTGGGTCTCTGTAAGAAACCAGGTATCCGTCTCCGTTTCTTCTGAAAGCACTCATACAGCCATAAGCCCCGCCTTTTACACGAATGTTAGTCCACAAATACTCATAGCTTAACATTACCTTCAGAATCCTCAGTGCGCCTGTATATTCATAACCAGCTTCACGGAAATTGCCTGCTGCTGCCACATATTGTACCTGTCCGGAGGTTTTAAATCCTTCGTTTTTCACTTTCAGTTCCGGCACAAACTGTCCAGGCTTGATTTCCTGTGTATAAAGCACTTGTTTCAATCCTTCTACTTCTTTTTCCAGATACTGATATCCTTCGCTATCTGCTGTGTAGCTCACCGTAAGATTTTCCGGCCGGAACACATATCCCATTAACACATTCAGATTTGCTTTTAATGCTTCTTTCTTTTCCTGGAAATTGGTTTCTATATCATCCAGGAATTTATAGAAATCAATACCTGTTGTCTTTTCCTGAAAATAAGCATTTTCAGAAAAGTAAGACAGTGCTCTGGCAACGGCTGTGCTGTGTCCTGCGGAAGCCATGCTCATCTGCATTCTTGATTTCATTTTTGCGATAATTTCATAGAGGCGTTTATCATCCTCAAATTTGGAAGTGCTGATGATTTCTTTAATCATCTCAAAGACAAATCCCAAATCTTTATATAAGGTTTTTGCTTTGATTCCAACCATATGCATGGTGTCCTGATTATTCTTTGCGTTTCCAAAGACCTGAAGCCCGAACAAAATACCACCGCTTCTGGCATTGATTTCATTGAACAGTTCTCCATAGGTATAATGCTCTGTATCCACATATCCCAGAACAGATTTCAAAATACCAAGGTATGGAACCAGTGTCTCTGGAACCTCCTTCACATCAAACAGCAAATCCAGATATCCGATACCGTTTGTATAAAGATCATGGTGGAGCACCAGGGTATCTCCCACCTTTTTCGGTGTATTGTAGATTTTGGCTGTTTCTGTACTGATATCACTTCTGTTCAAAAGAGGAATCGTACACAAAGCCTCTTCTGTCTCCGGTGCATCCTGATAAGCTTTCAAATGTTTCGTCTTTGCAACCAGATTTTCTTTTTCTTCCTGGGTTAATGACGCCTTATATGCAGCCAGTTTTTCTTCTAATTCTTTCTCACGCTTAGCTGCAAGTCCACGTTTCGGATTGACCACCACAATGGATGCGTGAGTATTGTTAAGGAGATATTTCTCTATCAGTTCCTCGAAATATCCTGTTTTGGCTTTTTCTTTTAATGCAGCAAAAATATCCAGGCGTTTCAGATGGTCAAAAGGTTTGCTGTCATCATATAACCAGCTGTCAAACACATCGATTCCATACATAAGCCCTTTCGGGAAAGAAGAAAAATCAGCTTCCCGGAACCGGAATTCCATATAGTTGATTCCTGCTGCAATGGCTTTTTTATCCATTCCTTTTTCTACTATGTCTTTCAAAGTATCCTGAATCAGCTGCACAAAACGCTCTTTGTTCTGTGGGTCTGCATTTTTTGCTACAATTGAGAAAAATGGCTGGTAAATTCCGTCTTCATAGGAACCCATAATATCTTTTCCCATACCTGCATCCAGAAGTGCCTGCTTCACAGGTGCCCCCGGTGCACTTAACAGGGTGTAATCCAGTACTTCAAAAGCAGTGCAGAATTCCACATCCAGACTGTCTCCAACTACTACATTATAAGCCAGATAGCTGTTCTGCTCTTCCGGCTCATTTTCAGTAACCGGGTATTCCATCACCAGTTCTTTCATTTCCTGGAAAGGCTCCTGGCGGGCAATGGCAGAATCTACAGGAATGGCATCGTATTTTGATAAATATTCCTGATCCATCCAGTTAAGGCGTTCTTCCACATCCATGTTTCCATACAGATAAATATAGCTGTTTGACGGATGATAATAACGGCTGTGGAAGGAAAGGAATTCTGAGTATTTCAGGTCAGGGATACACTTTGGGTCGCCGCCGGATTCCACACCGTATGGGGTATCTGGAAACAGAGAATTAAACACTTCCCGGTCCAGCACATCCTCCGGGGAAGAAAATGCACCTTTCATTTCATTATAAACGACACCATTCAAAGTAAGAGGGCTGTCCACATCTTCTAATTCATAGTGCCATCCCTCCTGACGGAAAATCTCTTCCTTCTCATAAATATCCGGGAAGAAAACAGCATCCAGATAGACATGCATCAGATTCTTAAAATCCTGGTCATTGCAGCTTGCTACAGGATACATGGTCTTGTCCGGATAAGTCATTGCATTTAAAAAGGTATTCAATGAGCCTTTCACCAATTCTACAAAAGGATCCTTCAGCGGAAACTTTTTAGAACCACACAATACACTGTGTTCCAGAATATGCGCCACCCCTGTGCTGTCTGCCGGCGGGGTGCGGAAGGCAATATTGAAGACCTTGTTTTCATCATCATTTTTCAGTACCATCACTCTGGCACCGCTTTTTTTATGTTTCAGGAGATAACCCATGGAATGTATGTCGGGTATTTCCTGTTCTGTAACTAATTCGTAAGCTGGTATCTGCTCCATTTTCATGGTAATTCCTCCAAATTTATACATAATATTTTATTATTATACCACAAAAAAAGAGCAGATAATAGGGGATTTTTCCTTTATAATTTTGAATATCCGTAGCCATTTACCATTGCATCAATTTTTATTTTCTTCTTGCACATCGGACAGTTCCCTGCAGAGTAAGATTCATAATCCGGTACGTCTTGTTTATAAAACACTGCATTGATATCAATTCCTGCAATCTTATTGACTGCACTGAAAATAGAAGACACCCCTGTAATCTTCCCGCCATAATATAAGACACTCTCAATGCACTGCTGAAGGGTAACTCCTGTTGTGATGGAACCCATAAGGATTACAACATTTCTGTTTTTTACCATATGCTGAATATTATCTCTAAACAGCATCTGTCCATTCGGATTAAATTCTGGAGTCACGACATAAATAGTTTTGTGTGCATTCATAGACAAAACTCCTGCTTTTGCCAGCTCTTCGGCAAGGAAAGCACCTACTACTTCCAGCCCGTCCAGACAGATAATACTATCCACCGGAGTAGATGTTTCGTATCTGGTGGATAGTAACTTTGCAATTCTTCCCGCCTCTGCACAACGTGTCTTCATTGTCGTCATATCCAAATAATGGGTAATATGAGACTGGGAAGTAACAAAATGTCCCGGAATAATCTTTAACTGGATTTTTTCATCTCCTCTTGCATATACTTTAAACATTCTTTTTTCCATAACGCTTCCTCCTGTATTTTCACTTTGACAAAGGCATCTTTCCGTTTCTCTTTGCACTGTTCTCCTTTGTCTTGTGCATGAATTTTCTGATAATTTAATTATATCATGCTTTTAATGCAAAAGAAAGGATTAATTAACCTTTTTAAATAGACAAATATTTAACAATAATATTTCGTTTTCCTGTATAAACCTTGAAATTCCGGTTATACTACAAATAGTCCACGAAGGGATGGCACAAACGGGTGACACTCTTCGCAGACAACAAAAGAAAAAGTAGAAATACTTTATCCTCCCCTTTTACGCCCTCAGACACCGCAGTCTGGGGGCTATTCTCCTTCCTTGGATTCGTCAGAAAGTGCCCTTAGAACTGCTTCAAAAACACCTCTGTTCTGCATCAGAATCTCCCGGAAACACGAGCCTGGAAGGGGCGATTCCATATGTCCGATTTCTACTGTCAGGCTTGGAATTCCCATTTTCGAAATTGCCCAATCCTTGTATCCTCCCGGGTCTAAAACATCCCATTCCCCATCCATCCTGTATCCCGTCACAGCACTTATCCTCTGTGCAAAGTCCTTTGTCCGTTCCAGAAGTTCCCCCTGCTGCCCAAAGTTCCAGTAAATCACTTCTCCTGAGGAATGATAACTAATTGTGTAAAGAAATTTTTCCCTGCGTGTAAGTTCTGCCAGTGCAGCAGATTCTATTTCTGATTCCTGTTTCAGACCTTTATATTTCTCTGAAGATGGTTTTTTCCTGCCGTCTCTGTAATTTTCCCACAAGGCATCAAAATTCCTGTTCAGATCCACACCACATCCGTTGGCTTTCCACCTGGAAAAATAATATCCGCCAGGATGTCTGCCTCCCTCTTCCCTGGCAATTCTTCTTACCAAATTCCGTAACCTCTCTGTTCTCAGCCCATGTATTCCAAACTGGCTGATGGCTGCTCCATCAGGATTTGCCATTGGCACGATATGCAAGGCTTTCCCCTTGAGAAGTTCTCTGCAAAAATCCGGCTCCTTTTTGCACATCCTCATTAAAAATTCAGCACTTTGCTCCATAAGGAGCTGGCTGGTCATATATTCCCGCCCATGAATCCCGCCAAATATCAATGCCTTTTTCGGTGCATGGGCATCTCCTATACGAAAATGATAAAGCATTCTCCCATCTTCTGTTGTTCCCAAACTGTCAATTTGTATATTTTCCGCAAAAATATGTGAAAAAATAGACAAATCATTTTGCATATTTTCGTAGGTATAGCCTAAAAACCCTCCTCTGGGCACTTTATACATTGACGATTACCTCTAAAATTATTATAATAATAGATATTCTAAACAAGGGAGATTATGACGTGAAGAACTTGAAACGACTCTTGGCAGTCCTTGGAATTATCCTGTTGGCAGGTATGTATGTACTGTCACTGGTTTTTGCCCTTATAGACCATTCCCAGGCCGGCAATATGCTGATGGCCTCTCTTTTTGCCACGGTAATGGTTCCTATTCTCCTGTATGCTTTTCTTCTGGTACACAAGTGGACTCATCCAAAGGATGAACTGATTCCTCAGATTGTTCCGGAAGCAGAACAGGTTGACACACTGATTTTTGATATCGGCAAGGTGCTGGTCCGTTACAATTGGAAGAAACTGCTGGCTGAATTGAAGTTTGACGAAGAAACCTCTCAGGCGGTTGCTGAAGCTATGTTTTTAAGTCCTGAATGGACAGAGGGCGACCGGGGTGTAAGAACGGAAGAGGAAATCCTCCAATCTTTTATCCACAATAATCCTGCCTATGAGGAAGAAATCAGAAAAACATTCCAGGAGATGGGCAGAACCATTTCTGTCTGCTCTTATACCAGAGAATGGCTTACTTATCTGAAAAAGAGAGGATATAAGCTGTATGTACTTTCTAATTTTTCAGAACCACTTTATAACCGCTGTCAAAAAGAACTGAAGTTTCTGGAGCTCATGGATGGAGGTTATATGTCCTGGCAGATACACTGCCTGAAGCCAGAACCGGAAATTTTCCAAAAACTCATGGAAGACTTCCATATTGAACCATCAAAGGCTGTCTTTTTAGATGATATGATTGACAATGTGGCGGAAGCACGGGCTCAAGGATTACATGCCATTCATTTCACCGGAAGAAAACAGGCCATGAAACAGCTTTTGGAATTTGGCGTGAAATAAATATTTTATTGTATTTAAAAATATCCAGGGCTGCTGGAATGATAATCACAAACAGCCCTGGATATTCTTTATCTTTTTTATACATTCTTTCTCATTTGCTTTAATTGTTCTACGATTTCCATATCTTCCGGCTTGATTCTGAGATTGGTTCTCATGACTTTGCCTTCCGGTGTGGTCACGGAAATATCTACAACTGAGCCTTCCTGCAAGGCTTTCTCTGCCGCTGCTTTCAAAAATGGAAATACTTTAGGATGGTTTTTCTTAAATTTCTGCTGAAGCTTTGCCAGTTCCAGCATCCTTCGTGGATTCATAACTTCTACCTTTCTATTCTTTATTTATTGGGAATCTGACAAAGAGCATGCTCAATAGCAGCCTCCATTTCTTTTGGTAATCCCATAAAATGAAAAATTTCTTTAAGCATACGGTTGTCTGCAATATAATAAAAAGTTTCCAGTCCCTGTTGTCCTGCTATCTCTTCCGGAATCAATCGAACATTACTCATGATTTCCTCTGTATGTTCTTCTACCCACTTCAAAAGAGGGGTCATGACAACTGCTGCACCAGGATGTTTTCTCAGATACCCAAAGGTACATTCCGCAGAAAGCATGGGTTCATAATCGCCTGTAACATGTCCTTTGCAGGCCGGTGCTGTCATTTCCTCATTTCCGAAATCACCGAACATATCTCTCAGCCATCCAATACTGTCTTCTACCCATTGTGGGACTCTGCTGCACATTTCTGATTCTCGAAACTGCACAGAAGAATCACCTGTAGAGAATCCGTGAGGTCCATAAGCATAGATATGGCTTTCAAAGGTAACGCTGTGCTCTGCCAGTGCCTGAAGGAATTTCAAAGAGTTCTCAATAGGAACCAGCTGGTCATTGCAGGTTGCAAAAACAAAGCATGGGCAGGTTGAAGCATCCACAGCTTTGTTTACATCCGGTGCCTGGGGTTCACACATCTGAACATCTTCTGCCTTTGTTACCGCATAGCCCAAAAGAGCTGCATTTGGTTTTTCCTTTGCCATGGTTGCCGCGCATCCTGCCAGATGTCCGCCTGCGGAAAATCCAAGAACTGCCACTTTATCCGGATACAGCTTCCAAATCTCTGCATTCTTGCGGATCAATGCCATAGCCTGTTCATAATCTTCCAGTGGCTTTGGCCATTGGCTGTGCTCTTTTACAGAGTAGCGGAGAATAAAAACCTGATAACCGGCCTTCAGATAGGGCATTGCTACCGGATCTGCTTCTCTGTCTGAGCAGTATTGATATCCGCCTCCTGGCAAAATCAGGATTGCCGGTCTTTTGGAAATGTATCCAAAGGCTCCTCCCACTTCCTGAAGGTATGCGGTCAGAGTGACCTTCCGTTCTTCATTTAAGGTAATAAATTCTGTCTTCATGATAATCCTCCTATTCGTAAGTGCCTCCGTATTGTACTTCACAATCTTTCCGATAAAAATACTCTCCCTCTGAGATTTGTTGCTTTTCCTGCTTTACATCCAGTATAACACAAAAGGCTCCGGCATAAAAATGAATTTTTCATAACCAGACAGTACAAAAAACGCAGCGGGTATTTTCCTTCACCCACTGCGTTTTTTCGCATGTTCTCTTATTTTGCTGCTTCTACCGCTTTATCCAATTTTACATTTCTGAAATATAAAATCATATCAATGGTAATTTCGATGAGGTTCAAGCAGTAGAAAAACCATGCCAGATAAAACAGCCAGCTCGTTTCCACGCCCATGGATACCTGCATAAATTTGCGGGCAATACCAAAAATATATCCTACCCAGATAAATACTTCAAAGAAAAGGCTCTTTCCTTTTGCGGTTCTGGAAATCCAGGATTTGCAGATTGAGATTGGCCAGGAAAGACCAAAAAATAAGATCATCAGTGCTTCCATTAAATCTGCGGTCGCTTTTAAATCCATAGAAAACTTGCTCCCCCTTCTGTCTTTTTATGCGTTTTCTTTTCCTGCAAGATAGGCTGCTCTGCCGCTTTCGTAAAGATTATTTCCTTTGCTGTCAATAATCACCACCAGAGGCATATCTTCCACATATAATTTCCGAAGTGCTTCTGCTCCTAAATCTTCATAGGCAATCAGTTCTGCCTTTTTGATGCATTTTGCAAGAAGTGCACCGGCACCTCCGATTGCACCGAAATATACACCCTGATACTGCTTCATAGCTTCCACCACTTCCGGCAGACGGGCACCTTTTCCAATCATTCCTCTTGCTCCCACAGACATCATGGTAGGGGCATAGGCGTCCATCCGGCCACTTGTTGTAGGCCCTGCAGAGCCGATCACGGCACCTGGTTTTGCAGGGGTAGGTCCCACATAATAGATGGTGGCATCTTTAGGGTCAAAAGGAATCTCTTCCCCTCTTTCCAGTGCTTCACACATTCTTTTATGTCCGGCATCTCTGGAGGTGTAGATGGTTCCTGTCACTAACACCTGGTCACCTGCATGAAGGGTACCAGCCAGTTCCTCTGTCAGTGGAAGTGTAATACGGCGTTTCTCCATTTTATATCACCTCCGTTTTATGGCGGGTCACATGACAGTTAATATTTATTGCACAAGGCATACCGGCAATATGGGTTGGCATCGTTTCAATGTTTAATCCGATTGCTGTCGTCTTTCCGCCGAATCCCTGGGGTCCGATACCAAGCTGGTTGATTTTTTCCAGCATTTCTTTTTCCAGATCTGCATAGAAAGGATCCGGGTTTTCAGAATCCAAAGGACGCATCAGTGCTTTTTTTGCCAGCAGTGCACATTTGTCAAAGGTACCGCCGATTCCTACTCCCACCACCATAGGCGGACAAGGGTTTGGTCCTGCTGTTTCCACTGTTTCTAAAATAAAATCTTTGATTCCCTGCAGGCCTGCGGATGGTTTGAACATACGGATCTGGCTCATATTTTCGCTTCCAAAGCCTTTTGGCCCTACAGTAATCTTTACCTTGTCTCCAGGTACGATTTCTGTATAGATCATAGCTGGTGTATTATCTCCCGTATTTCCACGGCGGACCGGGTCTTTTACAACAGATTTTCTCAAATATCCCTTGTCATATCCACGGCGAACACCTTCATGGATAGCCTCTGTGTAATCTCCTCCTGTAAAATGAACCTCCTGTCCAACTTCCAGGAAAACACAGGCCATACCGGTATCCTGACAGATTGGTACCTGTTCCTGATCTGCAATCTCAAAATTTTCGATAATATTATCCAGAACACCTTTTGCAATTTCCCCATCTTCACAGGCACGGCAATGTCTGATGGCACATTTCACATCTTCCGGAAGGTGCTCATTGGCTTCTATGCAAAGCCGCTGGATAACATCGGTCAGTCTGCTTACTTCTATTTCCCGCATTGGTCTCCTCCTGAATTACCGTTCATGGCGTGCGTAGTTTGGGAAAAGCAGTGGAGAAATATCATGCTCATCTGCATCTGCTTTCTTTAACTCTTCTGCATACTCATAAATATGGTCAAGGTTCATGGTTCCAATCTCTGTCTCTTTTGCTTTTGCTGCTGCAGCCTTACCTGCATTGCGGCCAAATACAATGATATCAAGAAGAGAATTTCCCATAAGTCGGTTTCTGCCATGGATTCCTCCCACAGCTTCTCCTGCTACCAGAAGATTCGGGATGGTCTTGGTAAAGCCATCTCCGTTGATCTCCAGTCCTCCGTTCTGATAATGCAGGGTTGGGTAGATTAAAATAGGAACTTTTCTCATATCAATGCCGTAATTCATATACATACGGAACATAGCAGGAATACGCTTTTCAATAGTTCCTTCTCCTCCCAGCATCTCAATCATAGGAGTGTCCAGCCATACGCCTTTCAGGCCTCCCGGCACATCCACGCCTCTGCCTTCCCGGCATTCACGGATAACACCGGATGCATTGACATCACGGGTCTCCAGTGGGTGGATATATGCCTCACCTTCTGCATTTACAAGCTGTGCTCCCACGGAGCGGACTTTTTCGGTAACCAGTGCACCCAGAATCTGAGCAGGATATACGGCTCCTGTTGGATGGTACTGGATGGAATCCTGGTACAGAAGAGGTGCTCCTGCACGATATCCAAGAATCAGCCCGTCTGCGGTTGCCCCATAATGATTAGAAGTTGGGAATCCCTGGTAATGCATTCTTCCTGCACCGCCAGTTGCAATGACAACGGTTTTGGCTCTTGCTACCAGATAATCTCCGGTCTCCATGTTCTGAAGCACTGCACCTGCTACCTGTCCTTTTTCATCCTTCAGAAGTTCCACTGCGGAAGTAAATTCCACCACCGGAATTCCAAGGTTGATCACTTCATCACGGACGGTACGCATGATTTCTGCCCCGGAATAATCCTTTGCAGCATGCATTCTCTTTCTGGAGGTACCACCGCCGTGTGTGGTAATCATCTCTCCGTCTTCTTCTTTATCAAATTCAACCCCCAGCTCATTCAGCCATTTAATGGCATCCGGTGCTTCCATGACCAGACGTTTTACAAGCTCCGGTCTT
This sequence comes from uncultured Blautia sp., assembly GCA_900556555.1. Taxonomy (GTDB): domain Bacteria; phylum Bacillota; class Clostridia; order Lachnospirales; family Lachnospiraceae; genus Blautia. Next base: position 24,293 of record USPF01000014.1, on the reverse strand, counting down.
CCTGCAAAATGTCCGCCGCCGAAACAGTCCAGATAATGCTGTACCGGAGAATCGTTCTCCTTATCGGCTGCCTGAATTCCGCCTTCCGCCATCATGGTATTTGCGTCACCGATGCGCAGTTTGGTGACGATCATAACATCTGCACCTGCATTATGTGCTTCAATGGCACAGGAAGAGCCTGCACCGCCTCCGCCGATTACCAGGACATCCACATCATAGTCAATCTTGGTAAGGTCAATCTCCTCATTCTGGATACGGCTTGTAGAGTGGAGCATATGAGCCAGCTCACGTGGTGCTCTTTCTCCTTTATTTGGACCCACCTTAATTTCTGCAAATGCATCAGGGTTATAATCTGGATGAAATTCTCTAAGGAGTGCATCTTTCTCATCAGCAGTCAGGCGTCTTGGCTCTGTTGCCATACGCTCTGCTCTTGTAGATTCCACCTTTTTAATGGATTCCATCATATTTTCCGGATATGGTTTATACATAGTGCCCTCCTTATTTCTCAATGTCTCTGTTATTGTAAAGTTCCTGCATTTCTGTGATTGGTTTCTGCATGATCTGCTCAATCAGTTCGTCATATGCACCACTGTTGATCTCTTCTACACGTTTTTCCAGATGCTCTGCCTTAGGAGCCAGGTATTTTCCGGTCAGGCGTCTTGCAAGAAGTCCTACCATCGGATGGGAAATTCCAGCCGGGCATCTAACAGAACAGCAGCCGCAGCCTACACAGTCAAAGGATTCTTCTGCACATTTTTCCAGTTCTCCACGCTGAGCATAGGCGATATACTGCATAACATTCAAATCCTGGGTGCAGGCATTTGTGCAGGCATTACAGCCGATACAGCTGTAGATTTCCGGATAAAGCTCCATCATCACCTGCTGGTTGGGTTTTATCTCATTGATATCATAAGTTCTTTTGTCTGTTGGGAAAAACGGAATGCTTGCCACATACATTCCTTCCTGCACCTGTGTCTGACAGGCAAGACAGGTCTTTAATTCATTCTGTCCCTTGATTCTGTAAATGGTAGCACAGGCACCGCAGAACCCATGGCGGCAGCCACATCCTCTTTTCAGGGTGTATCCTGCATATTCCATGGCTGTCATAATAGTAAGCTCTGCCGGTACGCTGTATTTTTTACCGAAAAAATATACATTAACCATATTTTCCATTTTGGTGTCTTCCTTTCTTAGTACTCGTTAGGCAGCTCGTCGATCTCATCACACCGGAACACCGGCCCGTCTTTGCAGACATACTTGGAACCAATGTTACAGCGGCCACATTTTCCTACACCGCATTTCATACGCAGCTCCAGGGTGGTATAAACCTGTTCTCTGGAAAATCCCATTTCTTCCAGTCCGGCAAGCACAAACTTGATCATGATCGGCGGCCCGCAGACAAGAGCAGTCTTATTGGTATCAAAGCCGATTTCTTTCAGATAAGAAGGAACAAATCCCACATGACCGTCCCATCCTTCCTGCTCACGGTCAATGGTCAGATACACATTGACGCCTTCTGTTTTCATCCACACATCCTGAATTTCCTTCAACTGGACAAGGTCATCTGCGGAACGTGAGCCATAGAGAATATCCACAGTTCCGTAGTCTTCCCGGTTATCCAGCACGTAATTAATCACGGATCTTAAAGGTGCCAGGCCGATACCACCGGCAATAAACAGAAGATTTTTGCCTTTCAGCTTATCTTCCACTGGAAAATGATTTCCATAAGGTCCACGGACTGTAATCTCATCTCCTACTTCCAGGCTGTGAAGATAATCCGTAAGGGCACCACATTTCTTGATACTGAATTCCTGATATTCTTTATTTGTTGGAGAAGATGTAATAGAAAACATTCCTTCACTGACACCGGGAGCACACAGCATGGCACATTGTCCCGGCATATGCTCAAACAGCTTTCCTCCCTCCGGTGCATTGACACGGAAGGTTTTTACATCTGGTGTTTCTTCACGGATATCTGTGATAACCCCTACCTTTGGAATCAGGGTATCCAGGGTATAATTTTTATGACAGGTACATTCATGCATTATGCTTCACCTCCCTGTTTCTCAAATGCTTTGATCACTTTTACAATATTTAAAGAAGACGGGCATTTTTCCACACATCTGCCGCATCCCACGCAGGAAAACAGGCCATCATTATTCAGCGGATAATACACCAGTTTATGCATAAATCTCTGACGGAACCGCTGCATCTGGCTGGTACGGTTATTTCCGTGAGCCATCATGGTAAAATCTGAGTACATGCAGGAATCCCAGCAGCGGTAGCGCTGTACTCCGTGTCCTGTATCGTAATCTTTAATGTCATAGCACTGGCAGGTCGGGCACACAAAGGTGCAGGTTCCGCATGCCAGACATGGTTTATACAGTTCTTCCCACACAGGAGAATTGAAACGCTCCATATAGTCCTTTTCTCCCCATCCTTTCAGAGAAAGGTTAGAATACGGAAGTTTTTCCACAATTGCACGGATAGCTTTCTTTTCTTCCTCTACCTGCTGTTCCTCTGCATCTGTGAGAACTTCTTTTATTTGTTCTGTAAGTGTTTCTCCTTTTTCCGTCAATGGCTTCCAATATAACTCTCCATGGATCATCCAGGCAGCCACATCTGCTGCCGGCTCTGCACAATCAATGCCAAACACCTTACAAAAACAGCTTTCCTCCGGCTCATGGCAGGCAAGGGCTACAATGGTTCCATGCTCCCTTCTGGCCGCATAAAAACTGTCCACAGGGTCACTTAAAAATACCCTGTCAAGGATTTTGACCCCCTGCACATCGCAGGCTTTCATTCCGAATACAACAAAATTCTGCTCTTTTAAGGCTTCCGGCTCGATGGTGATTTTTTTGCCATCTCTTACACAGGTATAAAGGTTTTCACTTTGTGGAAAGAAGGCATCTTTCGGTGATTTCACTGTTTTTAAGGTTTCCAGAGAAACCTCTGCCTCTTCACTCCAGGCTGCAAAATTTACCTGTCCCCCGGCTTTTACCGGCAAATATAATTCTTGTTCTGCGGCAATGGTACGGAATAATGCCGGCAGATTTTCTGCTTTTATTTTAAACATACATTATCCCCTTTCTGCCGCTGCACCTGGCTCAATATCATCAAAGGTGAAATCCGTAAGAGGTCCTTTTGACTCGCAGTCTTCCCCTGCCTGATACTCACCATAAAATTCGTTAATATCTTTGATAAACTTGCGGTTGAACAGATGAAGCGGAATCCCCTGAGGACAGACTCTGCTGCATTCCCCACAGTCTGTACATCTTCCTGCCACATGGAAAGCACGGATAATATGAAACATTTTTTCTTCAAAGGAATCCACATTTACTTTCTGGGCACTGTCGAATTTGTTGCTGTCAAAGACACATTTCCGGCAGCTGCATGCAGGGCACACGTTCCGGCAGGCATTGCAGCGGATACATTTGCTTAATTCTTTCTGGAAAAAAGCAAATTTTTCTTCCGGGCTCATGGCTTCAATCTTTTCTACCTCTGCGAAACGTTCCGCATCTTTCGTATCTTTTGACTCACCAATCAGCTCGTCATAGATTTTATGTTCTTTTCCTTTGCAGACATGACATCTTTCCAGCATAGCATCCTGATAAGCACAGCTCTTCTCTCCGTAAAGAGTCTGTATTGTAAGCATGCTTGCATCATCTTCCATTTCTGCTCCGGAAATCTGCTCAATCCCTTTGATTCCCTGCTGGCGGATTTTTTCGATATCAAGTTTTCCTTTGCATCCCACACCGATGATATAGGCTTTTTCCCGGTCTATGCGATGCTCTTTCAATAATTGATTAAAGCTGTATGTATCGCAAGGCTTCAGGCATACCAGAGTTTTTCCTTCCATTTTGGAAGCCTCTATCATATATTTGCTCAAATTCGCCCCACAGAATCCGTTGTACACGAAATCCTTCAGAGACTCTTCTGTTTCAAAGTAAGCCGGTTCCGGATTATAAGGCAAGTCTCCTGCTTTCCATCCAAGAACACGGGCTACAGTCTTGTCAGCCAGCAATTCTTTTGCACGGTTCACTAATTCCTGCATCTTAAATCCTCCAATCTTACATTTCTTCCCAAAGAGTGAATTTTTTCCACAAATTCATTCATGGTCTGGGAGAATTTTACACCTTCTGCAGCAGAAACCCATTCTACTCTGGTTCTGCCATTCTCCACACCGATATAGTCCAGCATGGAAAACAGAAGTGCCATTCGTCTTCTGGCATAATAATTTCCTGTGCTGTAATGACAATCCCCCGGGTGGCAGCCGCACATGATCACACCGTCTGCTCCTTTTTCAAAGGCTCTCAAAATAAACATGGGATTCACACGGCAGGAGCAGGGAACACGGATGATCTTTACATCAGCCGGATAGGAAAGACGGCTGCTTCCTGCAAGATCCGCTCCTGCATAGCTGCACCAGTTACAGCAAAACGCTACAATTTTCGGTTTGAATTCTTCCTTATTTTCTATCGGCATATTGCATCTACCTCCGCTAAAATCTGTCTGTTTGAGAAGCCCTGCAGATCCATTGCACCGGATGGACAGGTAACTGTACATGCACCGCAGCCCTGGCAAAGTGCTGTATTGACCACTGCAATTCTTCTGGTTTCACGGATACCGTGATCGTTTACTTCTTTTTCCTCATAAGAAATCGCACCATACGGACAGACATTTGCACATGCAGAACAACCGTTGCAGAGAAGTTCATCTGATTTTGCTGTACATGGATTGGTCATCAGCTTATCCTTTGCAAGAAGCCCGATGGCCTTCACGGCTGCCGCACCTGCCTGTGCCACAGTCTCCGGAATATCCTTTGGTCCCTGGCATACGCCTGAGAGGAAAATACCGGCTGTTGGTGATTCCACTGGGCGGAGTTTTGCATGAGCTTCCGTAAGGAAATTATTGGTATCAATGCTCGCTGTGAGCATGGTTGCAATCTTACGCACATCTGGATTTGGTTCAATGGCAGTTGCCAGCACCACCATATCTGCTTCTTTCAGAATCTGCTTATTATCCAGAAGATCTGAGCCCTGTACCAGCAGCTTTCCGTTTGGCTGCGGGATTACCTTACCCACCTGGCCTTTAATATAATTGACTCCGTACTGCTCCACTGCCCGCCTGTAAAATTCATCAAAATTTTTACCAGGTGTACGCACATCAATGTAGAATACCGTTACATTCACATCCGGATATTTATCACGGATCAGCATGGCATGTTTTGCAGTGTACATACAGCAGATTTTGGAACAATATGGCTTTCCTCTGTCGTCTGCACAACGGCTTCCCACACATTGGATAAAGACCATTTCCTTCGGTGCTTTTCCGTCAGAGAGACGCTCCAGATGGCCTTTTGTTGGACCTGCCGCATTCATGATACGCTCCAGTTCCAGAGATGTAATCACGTCTTTGCTCTGGTTGTATGCATATTCATCATACTGATCCAGCTTGATGGTATCAAAACCGGTTGCAACCACAATGGCTCCGTAATTTCTGGTGATGATTTCATCCTTCTGGGTATAATCAATGGCTCCTGCCTGACATACTTTAGAACAGATGCCGCATTTTCCGGTTTTGAATTTCATACAATTCTCACGGTCAATCACCGGCACATTTGGGATTGCCTGGGCAAATGGTGTATAGATAGCAGTTCTGTTGCTGAGTCCTCTGTTAAATTCACTTGGAATCTTCTTGGAAGGACATTTTTCCTGGCAAAGACCGCAGCCTGTACATTTATCAATGTCTACACTTCTTGCTTTTTTCTTAATATCTACTGAGAAATTCCCCACAAAACCGCTGACTTTTTCCACTTCGCTGTATGTATAAATAGTGATTTTTTCGTGGGAAGCGGCTTCCACCATCTTAGGAGTGAGAATACATGCAGAACAATCTAAGGTAGGAAAGGTCTTGTCAAGCTGTGACATTCTTCCGCCAATGCTTGGTGTCTTTTCCACAATATCTACTTCGTATCCTGCATCTGCAATATCAAGAGCCGTCTGGATTCCTGCGATACCTCCGCCAATGATCAGTGCCCTCTTGGTCACACGGCTCTCTCCCGGTTTCAGCGGGCTGTTCAGATGTACCTTGGCAATGGCTGCTCTTGCAAGGATAACTGCCTTTTCTGTAGCCTCTTCCATATCCTTATGAATCCAGGAGCAGTGCTCACGGATGTTGGCGATTTCCACCATATAAGGATTCAGCCCTGCACGTTCCGCTGCTTTTCTAAAGGTAGCCTCATGCATACGGGGAGAACAGGAACACACTACGATTCCTGTTAATTTTTTTTCTTTGATGGCTTCCTGGATTTTCGCCTGCCCCGCCTCAGAACACATATACTGGTAATCTTCTGCATGGACAACTCCAGGTTCTTTTGCAGCTATTTCTACTACTTTTTTCACATCTACCGTAGCGGCAATATTACTTCCGCAGTGGCAGACAAACACACCGATTCTCTGCACTTTGCTTACCTCCTGTATCTTCTGAATGCACTTACCAGTAACTGCTGAGGAAGCTCCGGATCAAGAAGTTCCGGGATTTCATCAGGTGAGAGATAATCCCCGCCTTTTTTACGAACCACAAGCTGTCTGGCAGCATCAATGATTTTTCCTGGTTTTACATCTCTTGGACACCGCTCCACACATGCAAAACAAGAGAGGCATTTCCAGAGAGATTTGGAATTTACAAGTGCTTCTATATCTTCGTTGACAACATAAGATACAAACTGATGGGGTTTGATATCCATTTCAGCAAAAGAAGGACAGGTTGCAGAACATTTTCCACATTTCATGCATTTTAAAGGATTGGTTCCGGAAATTTCTTTGATGCGTTCTGCCGCATCTTTTCCGCTCATATATCGCTCCATGTTCAGTCCTCCTCCTTTTTCTCTTTCACACCAAGGGCTTCTGCCAGAAGCTCTGTAAAATAATAGACCGGAACGCTGTCTGTTCCATTTTTACACAAGTTATATTTGCACAATGGACAGGCTGTGATCAGCATATCTGCACCAAATCCTGATGCACTGTCCATGATTTTTTCACACATATTCTGTGCCATCTCTTTTTCTTTCAGAGAAATATATCCGCCGCAGCATTCATTCCGGTACGGATAGATTACAGGTTCTGCACCTAATGCACGGATAAAGTCTTCCATAATGGCTGGGTTTTCCGGATTATCAAAAGCCATAATCTTTCCAGGTCTTAACAGCAGGCAGCCATAATAAGCACCTATTTTCTTCCCGGTAAGAGGATGAACCACTTTTTCTTTTACTTTGTCAAATCCAACTCTGTCTCTTAATACCTCTAAGTAATGAAGAACTGTGGTTTCTCCTTCATAGGGTTCTTCCAGCTTCATATAGTTATTGGCTTTTGTACGTATATCCTCTACATTCTTCATATCATCGTTGACACGTTTAATCACATGATGACAGGCAGAACAGATGGTCACAAGATCCTGTTTTTTTTCTTTGGCAGCATTTAAGGTACGGATGGAGGAAAGCTTTGTTGCAATCTCATCGGTTCCCAGGGGATATACTCCTCCGCAGCACTGCCAGTCTTCTACTTCTTCCAGTTCAAACCCCAGTACCTTGGCACTCTCCCTTGCATACTTGTCCAGTTCCCTGGCTTTTGTCCTGAGGGTACAGCCCGGATAATAACTGTATTTCATTTTTCCGTTATCCTTTCTAATTCAAATCAATCTGTGCTATGACTGCCTTCAATGCATCTGCACTCTTTTTCAGAAGTTCGATTTCTGCTTTATTCATCCGCATAGGCACTTTTCCCTGTACCCCGTTTGGACCTACCAAAGTAAGTGTACTAAAGCATACATCTTCGATTCCGTATTCCCCATGCATCATGGAAGATACTGTTGTAATGGAATCGGAAGCAGACAGAAGGATGTTACAGAGTTTACATACTGCCCTGGACACTGCATAGAAGGTTGCACCTTTTTTTGCAATGATTTTTCCGCCGGATTTCTGAACATATTCCAGCATCTTATCTTTGTCAAGCTCTTCCACATCTTTTCCCAGTGATTTTGCTAACTGATAATATTCATCCACACTGACACCGGAAATATAAGCACCTGTCCACGGAATAAAGGAGCTGTCCCCATGCTCACCAAATACATAAGCATGAATGTTTTTCTGAGCAACCTTAAAATGTTCTGAAAGCCCGCAGCGAAGACGGGCAGAGTCAAGAATCGTACCGGAACCAATGATCTGATTTTCGGGAAGTCCTGAAATCTTTGTAAATACATAGGTCATAACATCTACCGGATTACTTACGATAATATAAAGTGCATCCGGAGCTGCTTTTACAATCTGAGGAGTAATGGATTTTAAGATATTAACATTGGTCTGTGCCAGTTCGATACGGGTCTGTCCCGGCTTACGGGCAATTCCAGAAGTAATGATGACAATATCTGAATCCTTTGCATCTTCATAAGTCCCTGCAACAATGGAGATTGGATCACGGAAACAAGTTCCCTGGGCAATATCCAGAACTTCTCCCTCTACTTTTTCTTCGTTGATATCAATTAAAACAATCTCCGAAGCAATCTCTTCATTGGATAAGTTATATGCAATAGTCGCCCCAACACTTCCTGCACCGATAATCGTAATTTTACTGCTCATATGGTACTCCTTTCTGTTTTTCCAAATTCAGCATGGAATTGTTTAATTTTTAACAATGCAATCTAAAAAAATATAATCGGTTTTGTCACAAAAATATTTGAAATTTGTGATATCATATTGACTACTAAGAAATCACTTATAATTCTGTATCTTGTGACTTTTCCGATTTACTTTGTAACTATACCATATTGATAATATTTTAACAACACTATTTTGTATTTCTTATATTATTTTGTTAAGAATCACTGCTAACACTTGAAATTTGTAAATAATTTTGTATATTTTTTGATACATGAGAGCATATCAGACTTTCCCTATATATTTGTGTACAGTTGCTTTGATTGCTCCAGGACCTTCCAGCATTTCCCGGAACATGTTTTCAATCTTCTCTCCCAGTCCTGTTGTGTAGATATCTACAAAGAAAATACGCTCATTGGAGAGGATTGGTTTCAAATGCTCTTTGAAGGTTTCTGGTTTTCCTACCACAATATCTTTTAACTGCTCTGTGATTTCTTCATTCATTGGATCCGGAGCCAGTTCATATTTGTTTCCCGCATCATCTACTGCAAGCATATATCTAAGCCATCCGGCAATTCCCAGAGGGATGGCTGTCAGTCTGGATGCATCCCCATACTTTGCCACATAGGCTTTGATGGTTTCCCCAAAACGGATTCCAACCATTTGGGAAACATCCACGGCCAGGCGGAGATTGGTATCTCCCAGGTATTCATTTGGGAACCGGTCATTGAAAAGCTCATCCACAAATTCCTGAGGGGAAAGAATGCCCGGATTTGGTGCAACTGGAAGCCCTTCATCATAAGCAACCATACGTGCCATTTTCATCATATCTTCGTCTGTGTTAAGCATGTGTGCGAACAAATCGTATCCCAGTGCAACTCCAAGTGGTCCTGTTGCAGAGTGTACCGGATTTAAGCAAACGGTTACCTTCATCCGCTCTGACAGATTCACGGTCTCACGGTCAGCCATGTAGACGCCAAATCCTTTTTCCAATGCCGGACGTCCATTAGGGAAGCTGTCTTCAATCACAAGATACTGGGGTTTCTCAGCATTTACAAATGGTGCGATATAGGTTCTTTTTCCTGTAATTACAGGCTGCATATTCTCTACCCCTAAATCTTCCAGATCCTTTGCAATCTGCTCACTGGGTCTTGGTGTAATCTTGTCAATCATGGTCCATGGAAATGCCACTACGTTTTCATCACTTACATAGTCCACAAAGCTCTGCTCCACAAATCCTGCTTTTTTCCATTCTTCTGCCATGGTCATCACGGATTCTCTCAGCTTTGCACCGTTCTGTGAGCAGTTATCCATGGACACCAGTGCCAGTGGGTATTTTCCTGCCTGATACCTCTCATAAAGCATGGCTGTCACAACAGCCATGGCACCTACGGACTTTACCGGACCATTTTTGATATCTGAGTCTACAAATGGAAACCATGAGCCATCTGCTTTCTGCAATGCATACCCTTTTTCTGTGATGGTGAAGGATACCATCTGTAAGGATGGGCTGCTGAAGATTTCTTTCAGCCTGTTCCACTGTGCCTCATCGGATGACATTGCTTTCACTGCTTCTGCAAAAGGAGCAAGCACCTTATATTCTCTTGTTCCATCACCGTGAAGGAGCACACTCAGCCCCAGATTATCAAAAGGTGTATAAATCTTATCTACCACATCATAATCAAAGGTTTCTACACAGGTGATGCCCCTGTCTAAATCCTCTGTTTCTAATAACCCGTCTGCAATACCACCAATAAAAATACGGAAAATATTTCCGATTCCGAAATGCACCCAGGCCGGTGCTTCTTTTGCTTTTTCTGATACCTTTTCCACGTCATATCCCGGAAGTCTGATTCCTGCTTTTTCCCATGCTTCCTGTGCTTTGATTCCATTTCTTGTTAATTTCATATCCACCCTCCATTTTATCTGCGACTTACGCTTATGTTTCAACCATAAGTTAAATATATAACTCATACCATAAATAATCCATTGACAAAAGCCACAATATTTTGTCTTTATTTTAGGTATTTTTGCTATATTCCTATACCAAGTTGCATCTTATCCTTTTCTATTATAAAATATCATTAATTCTTAACTCAAACTTCCCACATCAAAATTGGATTCATGTCTTTGAAAATATTGTTTTGTGATTTTTATCCTATATTTCCTAGGCACGAATAAGTGGGTTTTTTTTATTCTGAAATCACACCTATTTGAACCATAAAAAAGTAGGTTGGAACGGGGAGATTACAGAATTCAGCCTATTTATAGTCTGACTGCTAAAATTGCCAGACAGTGTGAGAAATTTGGGTCCTTAATCCTATGACAAAGTTATAACTCAGGAGATTTTGCTATGAATGATAAAGGTCTCACCACCATGAATTTAAAACAAATCAACAAATCAAAGGTTTACCAATATATCTATCAGAAAAAAGTAACCTCCAAACAACAGATTGTTCAGGAACTGCAAATGGGGCTGTCTACGGTCAGCCAGAATCTAACACTTTTAGAAAATGAAGGGATCATTGAAAGAAATGGCTATTTTGCTTCCACTGGAGGGCGGAAGGCACAGGCCATCCGCATTGTAGAAACATTTAAACTTGCCATTGGAATCGGAATTTTAAAGAATATGTTCCACATCACAGTTGTGGATTTGTATGGAAATACCGTTTTTTCAGATACCATCCAGCTCCCCTACTCCAACACTCTTTCCTACTATGAGGAAGTTGCCGGAGAAATCAAGAAACTGATTGCTCTGAACCATTACGAAGATAAAATACTGGGAATCTCTATTGCCACTCAGGGAATCACTTCCCCTGATAATACTTATGTGACTTACGGAACAATTATGGATAATACAGGAATGTGCCTTGAAGATTTTTCAAAATATCTTCCTTATCCCTGTCATATGGAGCATGACTCTAAATCTGCTGCTGCACTGGAACTTTGGAATCATCCGAATATTGATGATGCTGTGATTTTCCTGCTAAACCGGAATCTCGGAGGTGCTCTTATCACCAACCACAAGATTCATCAGGGAAATTTTATGCATGGTGGAACTCTGGAACATATGTGCATTGATTCAGACGGACCTCTCTGCTACTGTGGAAACCGTGGCTGTCTGGAAACCTATTGTTCTGCCAATGCATTAGAAAAAGCATCCGGCACAACGATCAAAGACTTTTTCCGGATGCTGAGAGAAGAACAGACACCTCAATTTCTACCTATTTGGGAGGATTATCTGAATCACCTTGCTTTTGCAATGAAAAACTTGAATATGGTCATTGATGCACCTATCATTTTAAGCGGATATCTTGCTCCATATATTACAGCAGAAGACCTTGAATATCTGGCACAGCGTATCAGTGCATCCTCACCATTTGAATTTCAAAAAGAAAACCTTTTGATAGGCATTCACGGACAGTACACACCAGCCATCGGTGCCGCACTGTTTTATATCCAGGAATTTATCGGCTCTATCTAAATAAAAAGAACAAAAGCATTGTCCTCTTTATTATTTCATAAAGCTGTCAATGCTTTTGTTCAGTTTTTCCAGGCCTTTTCCATCCTGCTTCTCTAATTCCTCCTCCAGACAGGTTTCTATATAATGCTTCAGCATCTCTTTTCCTGCTCCGTTAATGGCAGATTTCACTGCTGCCAGCTGAACCAGAATCTCACTACAATCCCGGCCTTCTTCTACCATGTTCCGCACAGTCTTCAAATGCCCTGTTGCCCGTGCAATCCGGTTCACCATTGCCTTGTCATACTGCTTATCCTCTTTAGCTGTAGACGTCTTCATCCGCATCTTCACTCCATTCATATCCAATGGCCTGTGCCGCTTTTTCAGCTTCTGCTATATCTAAAATATCAGAAATTGCCCAAAGTGCAGTATCCAGGCCTGTCATGGTGCTGCCACAGGAATACAGCTTTCCGTCAATCACAGTTTTTACCCCTTGGATTCTCTCGATTCCTGCTGTAAACATTCTATTCCAGTTTGCATCCATAGGAAAGTCTGCAATCCTTCTGTGATAAAGCATTCCCGTTTGTGCCAAAAGAGCAGAACCATTCCCGATCATCACACAGTAATCTGCATTCTCAGCCGCTTTCTTAATGATATTAAGGCATCTTTCGTCCTTCCACAAAAGCCGTCTGGCACCTTTTCCTCCTGGAATCAGCAGTATTCCGTCGATTTCTTCCGGCACCAGAAAGTCAGTCCATATCTTTAGTCCATGTACGCTGTTGATCAAGTCACCGGAAACAGAAAGATACCGCACATGAAAATGCTGGGGAAGCTTTCCAAAAAGTTCCACCGGGCCCAAAGCATCCATGGTTTCAAAATCATCAAATAACACAATATTTACATTCATCCTTATTTTCCTTTCCCAGTTTATGAAATCTCATAGCAGACAAGAAAGGAAATATGGTCTGCCATTACCATATTTCCTTCTTTGTTAGGATTCATAAACTTTTGCATGCTGTATAAATTTGCGGAGGGTTCACAGCATACCTGTTGCATCATGTAGTGAATTCTCGTTATTAATTTCTTAACGATATCTGTATCTTACATCATCCAAAAGCATCCTACAAGCCGCCCCGGGGGATAAAATTTCAAAAATTTTTCATACGTGAACCGCACCTAGATACCGTATATGACTACGTCCATTGTCCATCTTTATCATCTCTGTTCTAACAGAAAATAAATCTCTTAACAATGCTTCTGTTAATACTTTTTCCGGTGTTCCAGAGGATACGATTTCTCCATTTTTCAAAGCAAGAATATAATCACAATACTGCATGGCAATATTCATATCATGAATAGAAGAAAAGACGGTACTTTCCTTCTGTGCTTTCATTAAATCCATAATCTGAAACTGATACCCCACATCAAGATGGTTTGTCGGCTCATCCAATACAATTATCTGTGGTTTTCTGGAAAAGGCACTGGCAATAAAAACTCTCTGTTTTTCGCCTCCTGACAAAGTCAGAAAACTTCTCTGTTCGAATTCTTCCATACCTACCAACTTCAATGCGTCCCTACATATTTTTTCATCGTCAGCATCTCTATTCTGAAGCATTCCTCTATGGGCATAACGACCAATCATCATCAATTCCATCACTGAAAAATCAAATTGAATGTCGTTTTCCTGTGTAACTACTGCCATCTGTCTGGCTACTGCTTTACTGGACATTTTTTGAATATCCTCCCCATTGAGATAGACCGCCCCTGAAGATGCCTGATTCACACGGTAAATGGTCTTCAAAAGCGTAGATTTTCCACATCCGTTTGGACCAATCAATCCTACAAAACTCCCTCTGGGAATATCAAACGATATTTTATGAATGAGTTCTCTGTCCTTTACCGAAAAACTTAGATTTTTTACACTTAATATCTGATTCATATTTCTGCTCCTACTTACTAAAAGAGTATCCACTTTTTCTTAACATAGCCAGGAAAAATGGAGCACCAAGAAGTGCTGTGACAACTCCAATCGGTAGTTCTGAAGGTGCCACAATAATTCGTGCAAACATATCTGCCAGCACCATAAAAATGGCCCCCAGAAGCATCGCAAATGGAATCATTCTTCTGTGGACAGTTCCTATCATCGTTCTTGCTATATGAGGTACAATCAGTCCGACAAATCCAATACATCCACTCATGGAAACCATGATACCGGTAATCAGGGACGAAGATACTACAATAATCAATTTCATCAAATGGACGTTGACTCCCACTGTAATGGCAATGTCTTCTCCTAACAATAAAGTATCCAGGCTCCTGTTTAAGAGCATTGCCACACAAAAAATTGCAGCCAGCGTAAGTATCGCCGGAAGTACATCTTTCCACTCAGCACTGGAAAAGGATCCTTCCATCCAGAACAGTGCCGAACTCACTTTTCTTTTATCTGGACTTAAAAAAATCAGCAGATTCGTAACAGCATGGAAAATTGCAGAAACAGCCGTTCCGGATAATACCAATTTCCCAGGGCTAAATCTGCCTGACGCACCCCCTAATATCATAACAATAACAGAAGACAGCATGGCACCTGCAAAAGCTCCTGCTCCCACTGTTATATTCTGAAATATAGGGAACGCCCCTGCCATTAAAAGAATGGCCGTGGCACCTGTGGACGCTCCGGAAGAAATTCCAAGAATATAAGGATCTGCCAAGGAATTTCTCGTCATAGCCTGCATCAAAATACCTGTCAGCGTTAATCCAGCTCCTACGCAGGCACAAACAATCACTTTAGGGAAACGCATTCCCCATACAATACTCTGAGCTGATTTTCCCCATTCTTGTAAAAATACTTCTCTTCCTGTAATGTTATTGACAATAATCTTAGAAATCCAATCTGGACGCAGTTCTACTGCGCCCAGATTAATTCCCAAAACCATAGCTCCTAAAAGTACAACAAACATTCCGAGACAAATCAATAAAAAAGTGCTTTTTTTGATATGTTTCAGCATGACAACCTCCCACATTATTCTACATCATGAAATTCTTTTGCGAGAAGAGCAACAGTTTCATCAATTCTTTCACTACAGGAAATATCCGTTAATCCAACCAACACAATCTGATCTTTCTCCACTGCCTGCATTTTGCTAAGCTGAGGATGTGACTTCAGAAGCTCTAATACTACATCTGCTTCCTCTGCACTTGCATAGTAATCAATAACAATCCATTCCGGATCTGCTGCTATAATTTTTTCCCAGCTATATCCTCTTTCCCAGTTAGAATCCACATCTGTGACTACATTTTTTCCTCCTGCTTTTTCCAGAAGCTCCTGTGGCAAGCCACCTCCTACTGTCATACATGCCTCTTCATTTGAAGACGCATCGCAAACAAACACCGATACTTTTTCTTTCTCTTCTACTTTTTTTGCAGTTTCCTCGATATTGGTTTTCATTTCGTTTACAAGTGTCTCTGCTTTCTCTTCCACATGGAATATTTTTCCTAAATTAAGAAAATCTGTATAGACATCGTCAAGATGTCCTCCTGACCAGCGTTCTGTATGAAAACCATAGGTCTGAATATCATTTTTTTCTAAATTTTTATAATTGAAATAATCTTCATCTGACCAGGATGCCCAGGACAACACCAAATCCGGCTCTGCTGCTAACACTTTCTCTTCTCCAGGATCCATAGCAGGTGCACATAGAGGCTCCAGTTTTTCAAATGCTTCCTGATAGTAAGGAAGCACCTCATTATCCTGCCATGCATATCCGACAATATGATCTTCCAGTCCTAAGGCTAGCATCATTTCTGTAGCAAAACCGGCCAAGCTTACTACTCTTTCCGGTACCTTTGGATATGTAATCTCTACTTCATCTTCGCCAAATACACTGGTGACTGTGACTGCCTCTGTATCAGCTTCTTTTTGTTCTTCCTGCACATTTTCTGCTTTTGAAGGCTGTTCGGAAGGTGTACATCCCGCCATTGTATTCATAACCACTGTTGCAGCCAGTAACATCAGAATTGCTTTCTTTTTCATATGTTTTCTTTCCTTTACCCTTTTTATTTTTTGTTTCTTTCAAAACCTCAATTATCATATCATAAGAAAAACTTTTTCCAAGCCCCCCTAGGGGTTGAAATTTTATCTCTTTATTTTACACAAAAAAAGAGACACAATAAAGCAATGCGTCTCTTTTCCAGAGGATTCTTATTCCTCTATAACCCCATGCCCCGGTTAGCATCTTAAAAAACAGCCTCTACCAAAGCTTTTGTATATGTATGTTCTGGATTCAGGATCACTTCATCCGGTGTTCCTTCTTCCACGATTTTTCCATCTTTCATCACCAGTACCCGATCACAAAACATCTGCACCAATGCCAGATTATGACAGATAAAAAGGTACGAAAGATTTCTCTCTTCTTTTAAGTTTCTCAGTAACTCCATAATCTGCTGCTGCACCGTCACATCCAGGGCACTGGTAGCTTCATCGCAGATTACTATCTTCGGTTTCACAGCCAGGGCTCTGGCAATGGCTGCTCTCTGACACTGTCCTCCGCTGACTTCATGGGGATAACGCCCATAAAACTCTTTTGGTAGTCCACACTGCTCTAAAAGTTCCAGGACTCTTTCCTTTGTCTCTGCTTTTGAGACGCCATGATTTCTAAGGCTCTCCCCAATTCCGTTTCCCAGGGTCTTTCTGGGATCAAAGGAAGATACCGGATTTTGAAAAACCATCTGAATTTCCCGGTAAGCCGCTCTTAATGCTTCTCCTTTTGCTCTGGTAATATCCTGGTTTCCCAGAAGGATTCTTCCTTCTGTGGCATCTGTCAATCTGGCGATGATTCTGGCAAGGGTACTTTTCCCACTTCCTGATTCTCCTACGATTCCAAGAATCTCACCAGGATAAAGCTGAAAACTGACATGGCTGACTGCCGTAAAATCAGACTTTCCTTCTGTGACAAAGGTTTTTATGATATCTCTCACTTCTAAAACTGGATTCATTTATATCCTCCGTAATCTCGGCACTGCGGCCAGCAATTTCCTGGTATATTCATTTTCCGGTGCTTCCAGCACTTGTCTGGTATCCCCGTATTCCATGACTGCTCCGTCTTTTAATACCAGCATCGTATCTGCCATAGCTGATGCCACCCCGATATCATGGGTCACCAGGAGCATTGCCGTGCCAAACATTTCTCTAAGAGAAAGCATTTCCTGCACCACCTGACGCTGCACAGCCACATCCAGTGCACTGGTAGGTTCATCTGCCAGCAGGACAGAAGGCTCCATCAGCATAGCAATGGCAATCCCCACTCTCTGATTCATTCCCCCTGACAGTTCAAAAGGATAGCTGTTCCAAATCCGCTCCACATCCTGAAAATTCAGCTTTTCCAGCAAGTTCAGTGCCTTTTCTTTTGCTTCTTCCCTGGTCATCTTTTTATGAGCAGTGATACTTTCATAAATCTGAGAACCAATCTTTCGAATCGGGCACAGGGATGCTCCTGCATCCTGAAAAATCATCCCTATTTGTTCTCCACGTATCTTACGGAATTCTTTTTCTGACAAATCCAAAAGGCTTTTTCCCTGAAAACAAATATCTCCTTTTGTCACCCTTCCACTGTTTCCCTGAAGCCCCATGGCTGCTTTTAATATCGTACTTTTTCCGCTTCCGGATTCCCCTACGATTCCCAGGATTTCCCCTGGATGCAGGGTAAAATTCACATCATGAACTACCCGCTGTCCATTAAAACAGATTTCCACAGACTGATAGCTTAACACTTCTTTCACACACATTTCTCCTCTATCCTACACCATCTCACTTTACAGGAGCCAAGTCCGCTGTAATCTCATAAAAATCACAAGGGTGTGCCACAAGTCCTGTTACAGTTGCTTTGCTGATCATGCTCATTTTTAAATGAGAACAAAATACAAAGGCATTGTCATCCAGAATGGCCTGCTGCATCTGAACCGCTAACTCTCCTCTTTTGTCCGGGTCAAAGGTTTTCCCCATCTCTGCTTCCAGCTGCTCCAGTTTATCACTGTGATACTGCCCGTTATTAACAGCGGAGCTGTCCAGACAGTGGGTGGTAAAGAAGTATTCCGGGTCTCCGGTCGGTGCAGTCACCATGGCACTGGCATAAACATCCCAGGCGGAAGGATCTGTACGGATGCTATTATGATCAGCCGTACTGTTTATCTGAACTTCCATACCGATTTCTTTTAAGGTTGCCTGTGCAAATTCTGCAAGAAGCGGAAGCTCCTGACGGCTTGGATAGGTAAGCCAGCGGATTTTCAGCTTCTGTCCTGCTTTCTCCCTGATTCCGTCTCCGTCAGAATCTATCCATCCTGCTTCTTCCAGAACTTTTTTTGCCACTTCCGGGTCATAGGATTCTGTAGTAACGGTATCGCCGCCAAAGGAAAAACTGTCCGGATATGCTCCCACAGCAGGATATCCATTTCCACCTAACAGGGTGTTTACGAAGCCTTCTTTATCGATTCCCATGGCAATGGCTTTTCGAACCGCTTGATCCTGAATCACAGGACTTTCAAAATTCATATGTGCAAAAAAGGTTCTGCTGGTAGCACAACTGGAAAAGGTATAATTCTCATTTTCAAATAACGGATAGCTGGCATATGGCATACCGTAAGCACCGTCAAGTTCTCCTGACTGCAATGCCATGGTCAGGGTATCACCATCTGAAATTGTACGAACTATGATTTCATCAAATCCCGGCTCTCCATCCCAGTATTCCTGATTTTTCACCAGTTTTAACTGCTCCCCGGATACCAGAGATTTGGCAATATACGGTCCTGTTCCTGATACGATCCCATCCTCTGTGATTCCTGCTTCCATATCAATCATGCATCCGTAAGGGTCACTTAAATAATTCAAAAGTGTTGGTTTCGGCTCTGTAGTCTTGATTGTGACCGTCTGTCCTTCTGCTGTAATAGTGTCAATCATCAAATCGCCTTTGGCACGCTCATGAACTTCTACCAGATGCTCCAGACATTCTTTTACAGCCTCTCCTGTCAGTTCTCTGCCGCTGGAGAATTTGATCCCATCCTGAAGAGTAATCTTCCAGGTCAGTTCATCCAGGTTTTCGTACTCTTTTGCCAGCCAGGGCTGAATCTCCATGGAATCAGAATATTTGAAAAGTGTTTCCCCCACTCCGTAACGGATGCAGGCCCATCCTGCGTACTGGTTGTGAGGATTTACATCCGGCTCTTCGTTTTCCGGATTAAAAGTAGTATCTCCAAAGACAAATGTTTTCTTTTCTTTTGCTTCTGAAACCCCTTCTGTATTGGCGGTGCTTTTTTCTGAACCGCTTCCTGCCAGAAGTCCTGTTCCAAGGCAGACTGCCATGAAGAATGCTGCTGCTTTTTTTATGTTCCTCATTCTTATTTTCCCTTCTGCTTTTTAGCTGTTGTGTTTTTTTCTATCTTCCGCTGTTTCTTGGATCCAGATAATCCCTCACCGTATCTCCCAGCAGATTAAATATAACTACCACAAGAAAAAGTGCAAGTCCCGGTCCAAGAATGACCCAGGGATAGGTTTGAATCATACTTCTCCCTCCGCTCATCATATTTCCAAGCTCTGCGGTAGGAGGCTGTGCTCCAAGTCCCAGAAACGACAGTCCCGCCAGTTCCATCATCATGGTTCCGATATCCAGCATAGCTGTCACCAGAATCTGTCCTGCACTGTTTGGAAGAATATGTCTTAAAATAATCTGCCAGGATGTATTTCCTGCCAGCTTTGCTGCCGCTATATAATCGGTGTTTTTCTGTGCCAGAGTCTGGCTTCTGGCAATTCTGGCATATTTGGGCCAGCTAATGACAGCCAAGGCAAGTACCGCATTATGAAGCCCCCCATTTAACAATGCTGCTATAGCAAGTGCAAAAACAAGCCCTGGAAAAGCCAGACAAATATCAGAAATCCGCATTACAACAGAATCCAGGATTCCTCCATAATATCCGCACAGAACCCCCAGAACCGTTCCCACGGCTGTGATGATTGCTACCAGCGACAATGTAGCCAGAACGCTGGTTCTAAGCCCCACTAAAATTCTGGAAAACAAATCTCTTCCAAACCGGTCTGTCCCTGCAAGATGTTCTTTTCCCGGTGGCTGCAAGGATAATGCCATATCCTGTGCATTTGGATCATAAGGACACAGCCATTCTGCAAACACGGCCACCAGAAGCAGTGCAGACGCCAACACCAGGAAAAAAATCAGTCTTTTTTTAATATTCCGGCTCATGCTTCCTCACCTCCCAGCCTGATTCTCGGGTCTAACATCCGGTAAGAAAGATCTGTAATCAGATTTACACAGACATAGATCACAGCCATCCACATGACATAGGCCTGAATCATGGGATAATCCCGCATGTTAATGGCATCTACTGCAAGCTTTCCCACACCATCCCACATAAAAATAGATTCTACAATCGCAGTTCCTCCAAGAAGGCTTCCTGCGGAAAGCGTAAGCAAGGTCAGTATGGTCACAAGGCAGGAACGCAGCACACTTTTCCACAAAGTAACGGAAAATTTAATCCCTCTTGCCTGTGCACCAGTGACATAATCTTTGCTTAATTCATCCAGAACTGCTGCACGGACCTGGCGGAGATATTTCGCTGACATGGCGATTGCCAGAGTAAAAGCCGGCAAAGCCACATTTTTTATAGTCACACCATTCGCAATCACAGGAAACCATTTTAGCCTGATCGCCAGAAAATACATTAACAGAAGTGCCACAAAAAAGTTGGGCATACTGTTTCCCAGAAAGCTTGCCACACGGATGAGATAATCTGTAAAACGATTCTGTTTCACAGCCGCCAGGATTCCAAGAGGAATAGAAATCATCACGGTCAGAAGCAGAGATACCCCTGACAGCAGCAGCGTTGCCGGAAGTTTTGAGACAAAGGCAGGAAACACCTCCTTGCCGGAAATATAACTGGTTCCCATATCTCCTCTAAGCAGATTTCCCAGCCATACAAAGTATTGGGTCAGAAACGGCTTATTAAGCCCCAGCTCTGCCCTGGCTTTTTCCAGAACCTCCTGTGAGACCACCATCCCTGTATTTTCCATTTTTTGCAGCACCGCATCACTGCCTGCCAGACGCATCATGCCAAAAGACAAAAAAGTAATGACCAGCAGAATAGGAAGGAGCTGCAACAGTCGTTTCGTCACGTATTTTTTCATTTTCTACTCTTCCTTTTTTCCACACAGGGTAAAAATAGGCACTGGATTATAAAATTCATCTTTTTCAATATAAATCCTTTTCCCTACCCCTAAATCCAGGGACAGCTCCAAAATCCCAAGATTTCCTAATGTTTCAACATCCCATGCAGGCCGGATGTAGCTGCTTATGGGAAGCTGTTTTTTAATCTCTTCGCATTCCTGCATCATATCCATTCCCACTTGATTGTGGGTATGATTTTCCGGAAGATGAGAAGTGTCAGCGAAATTGCTGGAGCCGTAATTCGCATCAAAATTCAGAAGGATTCCGCCCTTTTTCAGTACCCTGCACCACTCTTCATAAGCATGTCCTGCATCTGGAAGTGTCCAGGTCAGATTTCTGGAAATCACCACATCAAAGGTCTCATCCGGAAAGTCCAGATTTTCTGCATCCATAATCTCAAATTTACAGTCTACCCCTTCTTCCTTTGCCAGTTCTCTTGATTTTTCTATCATATCCGGGGTGAGGTCTGTGCCAAGCACCTCGTGCCCCTGTTTTCCCAGCAAAATGGTAAAAAATCCGGAACCGCATCCCACATCTAAAATCTTCAGTTTTCGCTGCGGCAGATATTTCTGTATTTCCAAAAGCCACCGGTCAGCCATGGAACTGTGAAGCTCTGCTC
The DNA here is from genome assembly GCA_900556555.1 of uncultured Blautia sp. Taxonomy (GTDB): domain Bacteria; phylum Bacillota; class Clostridia; order Lachnospirales; family Lachnospiraceae; genus Blautia. The sequence continues at coordinate 2,337 of USPF01000014.1, read as the reverse complement.
TTCTCTGAGCCTGAAAACTGTCACTTCTTTTGCTCCAGTAGCCTGCAATCCGTTCCTTCCTGCTATCAGACTCTCTGGATATCCTTCCGTATGCAATTACTGAGCCTGATTCCTGTACCTGAAGGCTTCCTGTCTGATACAGAATCACACCGCCATACTCAGCCTTACACACTTCCAGAATCTTTCCTTCATAATCTTTGATCACACCCAGGATATCTCCCTGCTGGATCATATCACCCGGCTTCTTGCAGGGATACCAAAGTCCCTGTTCATTGGCTGCCTGATAACATAGATCTTTGACCTCCAGGGGATAATAATTGCGGTAATCCTTTTCTCCCTGATAAATCCCAAGATGGCAGAGAATATTGCGCACATCTCTTCTGGTAGAGTGACTTTCCTCCTTGGTCCATCCTCCCATCTGTCCACGCTCCAGGAGAATGCTTGGTATCCCTAAGGATGCCGCATAATTATAACAGCCTCCCATGGCTACATTTGACCCTACCATGTAGGGCACATCTGCCTGCTGTGCCATTTCTCTTGACTGTTCCACCACCTCTTTGGCTGCTGCTCCTGCATAATACACATAAGGAGTCAGCTGCTCATAACTGTCCCCGCTGTGAAGATCAATATAATAATCTGCAATACTTAAAAGTTCTTTCTCTATAGCATAGGCCAGTCTTTCAGACCAGGTTCCTTCCCTGTCCCCCGGAAATACCCGGTTCAGGTTCTTCCCGTCTTCGTGACTTTCACTTCCGCTTCGCACTTCAAATGCCTTGCGGTTCACAACCTTTACAATCACAACCGTACCTGCAATTTTCTGAACCTTCAGCATCTCTGACAATTCCAGGGCAGACTGAATGCCTACATACTCTTCTGCATGAATCCCTGCTGTGATGAGAACTGTTTTTCCCGGCTGTTCTCCATGCAGGATGGTTGCCGGAAGTTGAAATTCTCCTCCTCCAATCATCAAAAATCCACTTTTTTTCTTTCCTGGTTCTACGGTAAAGTTCCCCAGGCAAAATTCTCTATTGTCTTTCATGTATTTAAACGTTCCTTTTCTATAACCTCCGGTAAAAAAGCAGACTTCCCCACTATTTTACCCTACCGCAGTAAGTTTAGCAGAGTTTTTCAAAGCCCACAAGCCCTGTAGGGGGATATATCTTGACAAAATCAGACCATTTCCAGGAAAAATTCATGGTTTTTTACACAAAATTTTCTTTTTGTCTTGCATAGCCGGGAATTTCAACGTATTATATAAGAGGCGGAATATGTTCCGCTTCAAAATCTGATTGAAATCAATGGAGGGCACATAAAATGGAATCTGTAAATCGTATGGTTGGAACCGTATCCAGAGGTGTGCGGGCACCGATTATCCGTGAAGGAGATAATCTTGCGGAAATCGTAGTAGACTGTGTATTAAAAGCAGCAGAAAGTGAAAAATTCGAAATTCGTGATAAAGATGTCATTGCCGTAACAGAGGCTGTTGTGGCAAGAGCACAGGGAAATTATGCAAGCGTAGATGCTATTGCAGCAGATGTAAAAGAAAAATTCGGGGATGATACTGTAGGCGTTCTCTTCCCAATTTTAAGCCGTAACCGTTTCTCTATTTGTCTCAAAGGAATTGCAAAAGGATGTAAAAAAATTGTCCTGATGTTAAGCTATCCTTCTGACGAAGTAGGAAATCATCTGATTGATTTAGATATCATGGATGAAAAGGGTGTAAACCCATGGTCTGATGTTCTCACTGAAGAGAAATACAGAGAGCTGTTTGGTTACGAAAAACACGTATTTACTGGTGTAGATTATGTGGAATATTACAAACAACTGATTCAGGAAGCTGGTGCAGAGGTAGAAATCATCTTTGCAAACAATCCAAAAGCAATCCTGTCCTATACAAAGAGTGTACTTACCTGTGACATCCACACCCGTCAGAGAACCAAACGTATCTTATCTGCCAACGGAGCAGAAAAAGTATATGCTCTTGACGATATTATGAATCACAGCATTAATGGAAGCGGATATAATGATGCTTACGGACTTCTGGGGTCAAACAAAGCTACAGAGGATACTGTAAAACTCTTCCCAATCAAATGTGATGAAGTAGTTTCTGCAATCCACACTGCTATGGTTGAAAAAACCGGAAAAAATGTAGAAGTTATGATCTACGGTGATGGTGCTTTCAAAGACCCAGTAGGAAAAATCTGGGAACTGGCTGACCCGGTTGTTTCTCCTGCATACACCAAGGGTCTTGAGGGAACTCCAAACGAAGTGAAATTAAAATACCTTGCTGCTCTTCTTTTCTTTGGGATTTGTATCTTGTGCCAAAGACACGGTTGT
>USPF01000013.1 GCA_900556555.1 uncultured Blautia sp. | reverse complement strand
GCGTTGAACCATTTAACAGTTCCCTTGTTCATAGTGTTACCTCCATAAAAATAAATAAAAATTTTGGATAAAAAATTAAATGGTCTTTAGAGATAATATTGCGTATAAAAATATTAATACAATCTCTAAAAACCATTTAATACTAATATCCAATATACCTTTGACAAATCTAGTATATGCTTTAGAAACCCATATGTCAAGAGAAAAGTTCAATTGACGAAAGAAAATGTGTATGTTACTATTTAACTGATAATCAGTTTCTGTACTGGAAAGTTTTAGAAAAAAAGTGCAGAAGAAAGGATGCGGAACCGTATGAAAATATTGATTAAAGGAGGGCGTATTCTCAACCCTTCTGACAACACAGATATGACAGGAGATCTTTACATCGAAGATGGTGTGATCAAAGAAATCGGGGAGGAAATAGAACTGGCAGATACTCCTGAAAAAACGATTGATGCAAAGGGCTGTTATGTGATGCCAGGACTGATCGACCTGCACGTACATTTGAGAGATCCAGGGCTTACTTATAAAGAAGACGTGGTAACAGGGGCAAGAGCGGCTGCCAAAGGTGGATTTACCACGATTCTTGCCATGCCAAACACCAAGCCGGTGATTGACAGTCCGGACAGAGTGGAATATGTGCATAATAAAGCAAAAGACCTGGCACCTGTTCATGTACTACAGATTGGAGCGGTCACGAAACAGCAGAAAGGTGAAGAACTGGCTGATATCGAAGGCATGATTCAGGCAGGAATTCCGGCAATCAGCGAAGATGGAAAATCAGTCATGAACGTGAAGCTGTACAAAGAAGCCATGGAAATCGCTGCAAAGCATAACATTCCTGTATTTGCACACTGCGAAGACCAGAATATGGTCAGCGGAGGCTGTATGAATGCAGATGAGAAAGCAAAGGAACTGGGACTCCCGGGCATTACCAATGGAGTAGAAGATGTGATTGCTGCCAGAGATATTGTCCTGGCAAAAGAGACAGGCGTAAGACTGCATCTGTGTCATTGTTCTACCAAAGACAGTGTCCGTATGATACAACTGGCAAAAGAAGAGAATCTGCCAGTGACAGGGGAAGTATGCCCACATCACTTTACATTGACATCAGAAGATATTCCAGAGGATGATGCAAACTACAAGATGAATCCGCCTCTTCGTACAAAAGAAGATAAAGATGCTCTGATTCTTGGTTTAAAAGAGGACATTATTGATGTCATCAGTACAGACCATGCCCCTCACAGCAGAGAGGAGAAGAACCAGTCTATGAAAACTGCTCCATTTGGTATTGTGGGACTGGAAACCTCTGTGGCACTTACTATGACAGAACTGGTACACACAGGAATTCTCACACCTATGCAGATGGCAGCGAAGATGAGCTACAATCCTGCACAGGTGATTCATTCTGACAGAGGACGTCTGGAAGTAGGAAGCCCTGCGGATGTTACCATCATTGACCCGGATGCAGAATATACCATTGACAGTATGGAATTCTTATCAAAAGGGAAAAATACACCATTCAATGGAAGAAAAGTAAAAGGACAGGTAGTAGCGACCATCTGTGACGGAAACATTGTTTACCAGATTGATTGATAAGAATATTTTGGGAGGAGATTATCATGATTAATAAACTTATTGCAAATATCCAGAAAACAAACGCACCTATCGTAGTAGGACTTGACCCAATGCTGAACTATATTCCAAAGCATGTACAGGAAAAAGCATTTAAAGAATACGGAGAAACTTTGGAAGGAGCTGCGGAGGCAATCTGGCAGTTTAATAAAGCAATCGTAGACCACACAAGTGATTTGATCCCTGCCGTAAAGCCGCAGATTGCTATGTATGAGCAGTTCGGTATCCCTGGACTTATGGCTTATAAGAAAACTGTAGACTACTGCAAGGAAAAAGGCCTGGTAGTAATCGGAGATATCAAACGAGGGGATATCGGTTCTACCTCTGCTGCATATGCAACAGGACATGTTGGCAAGGTACAGGTTGGTTCAAAAAAATACGCTGGATTTGATGTGGATTTTGTTACTTTAAATCCATATATGGGTTCTGACAGTATCAATCCTTTTATTGATGCGTGCAAGGAAGAAAAAAGAGGTATGTTTGTGCTGGTGAAAACATCTAATCCATCCAGTGGTGAGTTCCAGGATCAGCTGGTAAATGGAAGACCACTTTATGAATTAGTAGGTGAAAAAGTAGCAGAGTGGGGAGAAGGATTCATGGGAGATTCTTACAGCTATGTAGGCGCAGTTGTAGGAGCTACTTATCCGGAAATGGGTAAAATCCTTCGTAAGATCATGCCAAAAGCATATATTCTGGTTCCTGGCTACGGTGCACAGGGAGGACAGGGAAAAGATCTGGTTCACTTCTTCAATGAAGACGGTCTTGGAGCAATTGTCAATTCTTCCAGAGGTATCATTGCAGCTTATAAGCAGGAAAAATATGCAAAATTCGGAGAAGAAAATTTCGCAGAAGCTTCCAGAGCAGCCGTAGAAGATATGGTAGCAGACATTACAGGTGCATTAGAAGCAGCGAAATAAGGAGACAGGAAAACCATGGCAAAAGTGAAAATGACAAGTACCATTTTACAGCAGGAATGCATTGGTACAGATATTTACAGTTTATGGCTGGATGCACCCCAGATTGCATCCCAGGCAAAACCAGGACAGTTTATTTCCGTGTACAGCAATGACTCCGGAAGAGTGCTGCCAAGACCTATCAGCATCTGTGAGATTGACAGAGAAAAAGGTGCTCTTCGGATTGTATATCGTATTGCAGGAAATGGTACCAAAGAGTTTTCCGGCATGAAAGCAGGGGAAACTCTGGATATTCTGGGTCCATTGGGAAATGGTTTCCCTATGGATGTGATCAAGGGAAAACGCGTATTCATGATGGGAGGCGGAATCGGTGTGCCTCCAATGGTGCAGACTGCAAAAGAAGCAAAGGCAGAAGTTACGGTTATTGCAGGATACCGGAATAGTGAAATCTTCCTGAAGGAAGAACTGGAGCAGAATGGTACGCTGGTAATCGCCACAGAAGATGGAAGCGTGGGAACAAAGGGAAATGTTATGGATGCAATCCGTGAAAATCATCTGGAAGCAGATGTGATTTTTGCCTGTGGCCCAACACCAATGCTCCGTGCAATCAAAACTTATGCAGAGGAAAACGGAATTCTCTGTTATATTTCTATGGAAGAAAAAATGGCCTGCGGTGTAGGTGCCTGTCTGGCCTGTGTATGTAAATCCAAAGACGTAGACCATCATTCTCATGTGCACAATAAGAGAATCTGTAAAGATGGTCCGGTATTTCTTAGTACGGAGGTGGAGCTGTAATGAACATGAAGGTAAATATTGCCGGAGTTGAGTTTAAAAACCCGGTTATGACAGCTTCCGGAACCTTTGGCTCAGGGGCTGAGTACAGCGAATTCGTGGACTTGAACCAATTGGGCGGTGTTGTGACAAAGGGCGTGGCAAATGTGCCGTGGGCAGGAAATGCTACCCCGCGTATTGCAGAGGTACACAGCGGTATGATGAACGCCATTGGCTTGCAGAATCCGGGAATTGATGTGTTCTGTGAGAGAGATATTCCATTTTTACAGCAATTCGACACAAACGTAATCGTGAATGTATGTGGACATGCTCCAGAAGAATATCTGGCCGTGGTGGAACGTCTGGCAGAAGAACCCATTGATATGATGGAAATTAATATTTCCTGTCCGAATGTCAATGCAAATTTCCTTGCCTTTGGACAAGATCCAAAGCATGTGGAAGAACTGACTGCACAGATTAAGAAGATCGCAAAGCAGCCTGTCATCATGAAACTGACACCAAACGTTACCGATATTGCAGAGATTGCAAGAGCAGCCGAAGCAGGAGGAGCAGATGCAGTGTCCCTGATTAATACCCTTACTGGTATGAAGATTGATGTAAACCGGAGAACCTTTGCCCTGGCAAATAAAACAGGCGGTGTTTCCGGACCATGCGTGAAGCCGGTAGCAGTGCGTATGGTATATCAGGTTGCCCAGGCGGTGAAGATTCCGATTATCGGCATGGGCGGTATCCAGAACGCGGAGGATGCCCTGGAATTCATCATGGCAGGTGCTACAGCAGTATCTGTAGGAACAGCAAACTTCACCAATCCATATACAACCATAGAGGTCATAGATGGTATCCAGAAGTATATGGAGAAAAATCATATTGAAGACATTCGGGAATTGATTGGATGTGTGAAATAAACAGGAAGAGGATATGCACGTTAGTGTATGTCCTCTTCTTTTTGTCTGGAGAGAAAAAATCAACCTCAATAATGCTGAAAAATCAACCTTGGGATGATAGAATGGATGATATATGAGGGAGGAAACAAAAATGAATCTAAAAGGGGTATATGAAATCTTTTATCCGGGAAAAGCAGAGACGGATCCTCTGGTATGGAAGGAAAAACCCAAGTACCGTTCAAAGAAGGATTTTTTTGAGGAAATTTTTCCTATGGAGCTGCGGTGGCTGAACATTAAGATTTGGAGTGATAAAGCAAGGAGAAGCCGTTTTTTCACAGATAGTAAGGCAGAAAAAAGTTATATTTCTGTGTTAAAAGAGTATATTTTACAGAATCCTATGGTGATTTCAAGAATGGAGAATAAAGGGAACCTGATTCTGAAAAAAGATATTTTCCCACAGGCAATGAATCAGATTTTCTTTCAGATTGAGGAGCAGGAGAAGATTAGTTTGTCACCTGCTTTGAAGTGTTACTTAATGGAAGAAGGTAAAAATAGTCTGAAGGCGGAGTGGGGAAACGTACTTGCTTTCTGTATTCTTTATTCCATATTTCCAGAAGAGGTGAACCAGCTATATGTGCCATATCTGTACAGAATAGAAAACGAAGTACCCCATGACACAAAAGAGCGGGGAAAGAGAGATCATTCTTTATTTCAATACGAATATCCACCGGATATGAGCGTACATAAACCAGGGGAATGGATTACCCATACCTGGGTTATGAAAAATGTAGGAGAAGTTCCCTGGAAAAACCGCAGGTTTGAATGTGCTTGTCCTCCAGAATAGATAAATGAGGAGAGCAGAACGGTTAAAATGAAGGAAATCGTTTATCCGGGGGATACGGTCTCACTTACGGTACATTTTCGTGTTCCAGATACTCCAGGGCACTATGCTTTGAATTGGAAAATGAAGAATAAAGCAGGAGAAATACTTTACACTGACAAGGTTGGCCTGGGGCTCCATTTTACAGTGCTTGAGGAAGGAAAAGATATCTGTGATGATGAGAACAATAGTGCCCCTTATCTCAGACCGCCTGAAACATAGGAGCACTTTTTCTTGATTCTTTTATTCTTCCGTTCTCTCCACTTTTAGAGGTTCCTGTTCTTCTGCTTTGAATACATAGCCGCATGGGCAGACTGCGTCCTCCACAATACGTCCTCTGTTGGTAAATACTTCTACTTCTTTGCCGCATACAGGACAAACTCTGTCTTCTGATACAGGTGTACGGAATTTGCTTTCACAACCATCCATAAATGCCATAATCATTCCCTCCTATTCGTATTTTGATAAGTTTATTTTACAACGGAAAATTCCTCTGTGCAAACATTTTCTCTTGCAGAAAAGATAGATTTTTTGTAAGCTATATCTATAAAAAGGGAATCAGAGGGTAAATTATGGGAAAAACAATTAACAGGGAAGACATGCTGGAATTAACCAGGCGTATGACACCTTCCAGAACGTCTTTTACCAGGATTGCAGGATGTTATGTGGATCAGGAGGGGGAGTTTGAGGGAAGTTTTAATACCAATTTCTTGAAATTAGCTGCCCCGGAAAAAAAGAAAAATCTGGAATTAGCGAAAGTCATTCCTTTTTCGGAGACTAACGTGGAATTAAAAAAATACAGGTTTCAGAGAGAGCAGCAGGGAGCTGGGAGTATGTGGCAGCTTCTTATGGCTATGAAATCCTGTGGACTGAAAAATGATGCACTGATGGATACGTTCTATGATGTGATCATGGAAAATTATGTTACAGATGAGGCATATGGGATTTTTGTTTTCCACGACAGGTATGATGTGCCGGTTAAGGCAGCAGACAAGGAACGTCTGGGAGAATCCGAAGAAGTTTTTGAATACATGATTGTGTGTATCTGCCCCCTACTGGGCGAATATGAGCCAGGAAAACCGGAATGGGGATTTTTGTTTCCTGCCTTCACGGACAGAAGCGGAGATTTGGATTATATATCCATCTACCGGGAGAGTGCACATAATCCGGAGGAAGATTTTTTTAGAAGAATCCTGGGATTGGAGAAAGCATAAAATAAGTGCGGTGTAAGCAGTGTAAAGTCTGCTCATGCCGCACTTATTTTATCCGAAAATATGTTTTTTCAGTGCCTGAAAGGTCTCCCGGCTGATATCATGCTCTATCTTGCAGGCATCTTCTGAGGCTGTTTCTGGACTGACACCAAGGCTGATAAGCCAGTTTGAAATAACCGTATGCCGTTCAAAGGTTTCAGATGCCAAGGCTTCTCCCTGTTCCGTAAAGGTTATATACCCCTCCTGGGAAACCGTAACAAACCCTTTGTTTCGCAAATTTTTCATCGCAACACTGACGCTGGGCTTGGAAAATCCAAGTTCTGTAGCAATGTCAATGGAACGGACTACGGGAAGGCGTTTGGTCAGTACATAAATAGTTTCCAGATAATCCTCCATGGATTCTTCTGATTTATGGCTCACATATCCCATAAAAGGACACCTCCTGTTGTATATTACTCCTATGTTACCATTTTACCTATAGAAATGCAAGAATTGGAAAAATTCTATTGACAATTTATTGAAATTAGAATAAACTAACTGTAGTAATAGAAAATTAACTAAAGGAAAAGAAATCAGAGAAAGAATTGCAAATATAGAGGAGTGAAGAAAATGGCTAATATCATAGTAGCAGGGATTCTTCTGGTAGCGGTTGGAATGGCAGTGACACATATCATAAAGGCTAAGAAAAGTGGTGTGAAGTGCATTGGATGCCCTTCTGGAGGATGTTGCAGTGGGAAAAAAGACGAAAACAGCGGCTGTCATTGTGGCTGTCAGGAAAAATAATAGCTTGACAATACAGAGAGAAAGGAAGTAGAATAATAACAAACTACATATCTGTAACAGTCATCAGAAATGATGGATTTCTGTGGTAAAAAGTAAAATCAGTGAAAATCTGATACAGATGGTTCTACTGTGAAACGGACAAATAAATATAAATGCCTGAATGATTTCAGCAACATATTTTAGTAGTAAGTTAAGTCAGGAGGCTTGCTGTTACTTGCGTTCAAGATTTCTGGATAGGGGATTTTTATATGTAGTAGGAGTATAATATTGAGTTGAATTTAATAAAGTAAAGTGTGAAAGAGTCTTTTGTCAGGAATGGCAGAAGGCTTTTTTTGTTTGGAAAAAGAAAGGAAGGATTTCATATGCATAAGAAAAAAGTACAGGCAGCAATGCTGGCAATGGCAATTTTGATGTCAGTAAGCTCACCGGCAGCAGTTTTGGCAGACACAATTCCAAATTCAGGACAGGAACTGGAACAGGAACAAGAGGAAACGAAAGAACTTATTATAGAAGAAATACCTGTGGAAGAAGAAATGTTAAGCGGTACTGCAGATATAGAGGAAGAGCAGGAAGATTATTTTGCAGGTACTGGGGAGCAGGATGAAAATCTGATGATGAAAGGATTATCAGATGTTGAAAAAACAAGAAACTCCAGTACACAGGAAGCGTTAAAGAAGGCGGAGTCCTATTTGCAGAAAACCGTTACCTCTCCGGTGGTGAATACGCTGTCTGGAGAATGGTCGGTTCTTGCTATGGCACGAGACGGATATTTAACAGATTACGCAAGAAATGCTTATCTTACAGAATTATATAAGACCTTACAGGATAAGAAGGGAATCTTACATCATGTGAAATATACAGAGTATTCCAGAGTCGTAATCGCACTGTCAGCACTAAATATTAGCCCCACATCTGTAAACGGATACAATTTGCTGGAACCTCTGGCTGATTTTAAAAAAGTATCAGGACAGGGAATTAATGGTTCTAGTTTTGCTCTGATTGCTCTTGATACAAAAAAATATGAAATACCAGAGTTAAAAAACGGAAAAACACAGACCACCAGAGATGCTTTGATTGCAGATATTCTGGGGAAGGAAATAGAAGGTGGCGGCTGGGCACTTTCCGGAAATATTGCAGACCCGGATGTTACAGCTATGACCATCCAGAGTCTGGTGCCATATATGTCCAGAAATGATGTAAATGCTGCTGTAAACAGGGGGATTGAAAAGCTGGCGGCTTTGCAGGATGCAGATGGAGGATATTCCAGTGACTTTATATCAGAGAGCGGAAATCCTGTGAAAAATCTGGAAAGTAGTGCACAGGTGGTAATTGCATTATCAGCCGTTGATGCCAGTTTGATTCAGCAGGAGAAATTTATGAAAAATGGGAAAACATTGTTGGATGAGCTCCTGCGGTATCAAAAGGAAGATGGCTCTTTTTGCCATGTCATAGGAGAGAAAAGTGATGCTATGGCAACCGATCAGGGAACTTTGGCACTGCTTGCCTGGTCAAGAGCAATGAACGGACAGACCAGGCTGTATGATATGACAGATTTAGGAAACTCTCAGGAGGGAGGGGAATCCCAGGAGGAAACAAAGGACAAGGTAGATGCTTTCAGAAAGAAGATGGAAGAACTTCCTCAACAGATTACCATTGCAGAAAAAGACAAAGTCTTTAGCCTCAAGACAGAGCTGGACTTAATGAAAAATTTTGAGGAAAAGGAGAAATTTAAGACACTTTTAAATGCCTATGTTTCAGAAATTGAGCAGCAAGAAAAAGCTGTAAAAAAATTAGATGAGCGTATCTGGAATGAAATAAATCCGTTGAATATCACCTTGAAAAGTCAGCATACCATTGAAGAATTATCAAATGATTTACAGAATATACCGGAAGCAAACCGTGGGTATTTAGAAAGATTAGAAGATCTGAAAAAAGCACAGATCATTATCCACAAATTGCAGGAAGGAGTCCTGCCAAAGGAGATATTCGAAACTGCAAAAGAAGCCAGAAAAGATTATGTTCATGAGGAAAAGGACTATAGTATACGAATTCGAGGAAAGAAAATCAAGAATCCTGCTGACATGAAGACGGGTGTAGAAGTGCAAGAACAAGAAGGCGGTTTATATTTATGGCTGTCAGAAGATGGAGAACTTCCTGGAGAAATAGAATTGTCTGTATCCTGTAGCTTAGAAGATGGAGTGTATATGCTCTATAATGAAAAAAATCAAGAAGAACAGTGGGTCAGTGTGCAAGGAAAGCGTGCTTCTTTCGATTTGACAAAGGGAGGAAATTATATCCTGAAACAAGCCAATCTGGGATATGAGGAGGATAAAAATCTGTTATCTGGTACCAGCCAGAGCACGGTATCTGGTACATCAGGAAAAAATAACGGCAAAAAGACAGCAGCATCGAATAAAACAAAAAAGACAGAAACCTCTAATACCAGCACAGCAAACGTAAAAGATGGTGTGGTAGAAAAAAAAGAATTTGAAGCTATTAAGGAAAAAGATAAGAACTTAAAAATTAATAGTAAAACAGATCAAAATCAGGAGTACATTCTCACCATCAATGGAAAAGATATAAAAAATGCAAAAGATATGAAAGTTGGTGTGAAAGAAGGAAGTAAATATCAGAAAGAAATCGAACAGCTGGCAGAAAATCCGTATATCTTCTCCTTTGAAGAGGAAGGGGATTTCCCAGGGAAAATGCAGATGGAAATCACCACAAATCAGGAAGATGGACAGTATCTGCTGATGAAATATAATGATGAAGAGAAAAAAGCAGACTATATTCAGAAGGTAAAAGTAGAAGATAAAAAAACAAAATTCATTATAGAAAAAGGAGGGGATTATTTTATTGCGAAGAAAGTAAAAACAAAATCTTTAATTGAAATAGAGGAAGAAGAAAAGGAAGAAAAAGAGATAAAAGAAGATGTAGAAGACACAGAGACTAATATGGACACAGAACCTGTAGAAGAAGAATTTCTGACCGGTACCAAGGAAGAAAATACACTTCCGGGCGTATTATTGGCAGGAGGCGGAGTTCTGGTGCTGGCTGGTCTTGGAGCTGGCATATGGTATTTTAGAAAAAGAAAATAAAAGGAGATACAGATGAAAAAGTTAAAAAAAACAATAGGCGTTTTAACATTAGCAATTATGCTTATGTGTTCGGCTGTAGGATGTGAAACTACAAAACTGGCAACACCGGGAGAGGAAAAAAAGATTTCCTCACAGGCAGAAGAAAAGAAGACAGTTACAAATAAGACAGAAAAAAAGGAGACTGATAAGCAACCCGCAGAGAAAGAAGCAAAGGAGGAGGAAGAAGAGTATCTGGATGCAGAAACTGTAGAAGATAAGGAGATTAATTACTCAAAATATGAAGAAAGAAAATCGTCTGCCACACAGAGCGGAGGAAGTACAGGCAATCAGGGCAATGAAGGTACGGATAAGCAGGATCAATATCATACGGATCCAGTACCTGAAGGAATGCCTACACCGGTAGAACCAGAAAACGCAGAAGTGAACACCAGTTCAGAAGACGTATGTTATCTGAGTATTTCTTGTGACACAATTTTAGATAACATGGATGATTTAACACCTGGTAAGGAGTCTATGGTACCATCTGATGGAGTGATTTTTCCAGAAACGGAAGTGAGTTTTTATGAAGGAGAGTCTGTCTTTGATGTGCTCCAGAGAGTGACCAAGAATAATAGAATTCATATGGAATCTAGCTTTACACCAAAGTACAACAGTGCATATGTAGAAGGGATCAATAATTTATATGAATTTGACTGCGGAGAACTTTCTGGATGGATGTATGAGGTGAATGGCTGGTATCCTAACTATGGATGTAGCCGGTATCAGGTAAAAGCAGGGGACGTGATTCATTGGAATTATACCTGCGATCTGGGACGTGATTTAGGTCAGACCTGGGTGAAATAATTATGAAACAAGATATTTTTGGAGCATTTCATCCGGTGATTAATTTTGTATATTTTGTGCTGGTTATTGGATGTTCGATGTTTTTGATGCACCCGGTATTTCTTCTTCTTTCCTGTATCGGTGGAATGGCATATTACATATATTTGAAAAAATGGAAAGCTTTTAAAACGGCTCTATGGCTGATGTTACCGGTATTTCTGATATCGGCTGTGGTAAACCCCCTGTTTAATCACAAGGGGGTTACCTTGATTTTCTATCTAAAAAACGGAAACCCGCTCACACTCGAATCCATATTATACGGTTTGGCAGCAGGAGTTATGCTGGTGAGTGTACTGAACTGGTTTTCTTGTTATCAGGTAGTAATGACTTCAGATAAGTTTATTTACCTTTTTGGAAAAGTAATTCCGGCTATGTCTCTTATTTTGTCTATGGTACTTCGTTTTGTGCCTAAATTTAAGAATCAGATAGTGAAAATTTCAAATGCACAAAAATGTATTGGCCGTGATGTAACCAACGGAAATATGCTGATGAAGGCAAAGCATGGAATGAAAATTCTTTCCATTATGACCACCTGGGCCTTGGAAAATTCTGTAGAAACAGCAGATTCTATGAAGTCCAGAGGGTATGGATTGAGAGGAAGAAATAATTTTTCTATTTACAGATTTGACACCAGAGACAAGATATTGTTAGGAGTTTTACTCCTTCTCGGAGGAACTATTTTTTGGGGGATTCTTACAAAGAAAATAAGTTTTCTTTATTATCCTATGCTGATGATAAATGAAACGACAGGATTTGTGATTTTTATTTATATCTGTTACGGAATCCTGTGTTTCCTTCCTATTATTTTAAATATTACAGAGGATATAAGATGGCACTATTTGAAATCAAAGATTTAGATTTTACTTATCCGGACGCAGGAGTACCTGCAATTCAGAAGATAAATTTTTCTATTGAACAAGGAGAATTTATGGTGATCTGCGGAAAATCCGGATGTGGAAAAACAACACTTTTAAGACATTTTAAGACAGTTATGACACCATATGGAAAAAGAGAGGGGGAGATATTGTTTGAAGGACAGCCCCTGGAAGAAATTTCTGTAAGAAAACAATCTGCTGAAATTGGTTATGTACTTCAAAGCCCGGATAATCAGATTGTGACAGATAAAGTATGGCATGAATTAGCTTTTGGAGTGGAAAATCTGGGCTACGACCAGCAGACCATCCGGCTTAGGGTTGCAGAGATGGCAAGTTTTTTTGGAATCCAGAACTGGTTTTCTAAAAATGTAGAAGAATTATCAGGAGGTCAGAAACAGCTTTTAAATCTGGCATCCGTGATGGCAATGCAGCCCAAGGTTCTGGTTTTAGATGAACCTACTTCTCAGCTGGATCCCATTGCTGCCAGTGAATTTTTATCTACAATACGGAAGATAAACCTGGATCTTGGAATTACAGTTATTATCATTGAACACCGGCTGGAAGAAGTCTTTCCAATGGCAGATAAAGTTCTGGTATTAGAAGATGGAAAACAGACTTTTTTTGACACCCCACGTATGGTGGGAAAGGAACTGGCAGATCATGATTTGTTTCTTGCTATGCCAAGCCCGGTTCAGATTTATAACAAAACAGGGCAGGAAGGTGTTTGCCCGCTGACCGTATGTGAGGGCAGAAACTGGCTGGAAGAGTATTATAAGGGACAGGAAGAAATCAAAGAAGAAGTGAAATATCCTGAGAAAAAAAGAAAAAATTTATCCAAAAAAGAAGCTGTGATTTCTGTAAAAGAGGTGTGGTTCCGCTATGAGAAAGAAGGAAAAGATATTGTCAGAGACTTATCTTTGCAGGTGAAAAAGGGTGAGTTGTTCTGTATCCTTGGGGGCAATGGAACTGGTAAAAGTACCACATTATCATTACTATCGGGAATTCACAGACCATACCGTGGGAAGATATTTTTGCAGGGAAGAGATATCAGAAAAATACCGGAAAAAGAACTGTTCCATCATTTTCTTGGTGTGCTTCCTCAAAATCCACAGAGTTTATTTGTAGGGAATACGGTAGAAGAAGATTTATGGGAAATGGTAAATGATCTGTCTCCGTTAAAAAGAAAAGAGCATAAAGAAAAAATAGGACAGGTAGTAGAAGATACAGAAATTGGACATCTGCTGCATATGCACCCTTATGATTTAAGCGGTGGTGAACAGCAAAGAGCTGCACTTGCAAAAGTTCTTTTGCTGGAGCCGGAAATCCTTTTGCTGGATGAACCAACAAAGGGGTTAGATGGTTTTTACAAAAGCAAACTGGCAGGTATTTTCAAGAGATTGCAGGAAAAAGGAATTACCATTTTAATGGTGTCACATGATATTGAATTCTGTGCATCGTATGCAGATACCTGTGCTATGTTTTTTGATGGGGCAGTGGTAACAGCCTGTGATTCCAGAGAATTTTTTACCGGGAACAGTTTTTATACAACAGCGGCAAACAGGATGGCAAGGCATATATTTCCAGATGCAGTAACAGTAAAGGATGTGATTGAATCATGCAGAAGAAACAGGCGACAGGAGTAGACACCAGGGCAATGCTGCCCATATATGTGAGCCTATTTATTTTTTTGTGCTCTTGTGCATTTCCATGGATTTCAATACCAGTGCTGAAATATTCAAAAGTACAGACAACCTATACATTCTGGAATATAGAGCTGTGCATCCGTAATATACAGGGAAGCATCAGAAGAGGCGGAATGCTGCACATGGAACTTTTCTCGGAGGCAGAGCTGGATAGACTATGTAATTTTAGCGGGGGAATTAAAATAATAGCAGGAATCCTTATGATCATGATGCTGCTGTGTGGAATATTATCTTATGTTAAGAAGAAAAAAGCTCTTTTTTTCGTGAAAATTTGCTTTCTGTTCAGTGCCCTGGCAGCGGCAGGAACCTTTGTGGCAGTGAGCGTGATAAATGTCTATTTTAACACCAGAATGGGAAGACCAAGTACGTTTTTGAATATGACATTACACAGTTATGTCCAGCTGACTGCATGGCAGTATGCACAATTTATTTTGTCAGTTCTTATACTTCTGAGTGTGAATAAGCTGTTGGATACAGAAGCCGAATATAAGACGCAGACCTACATAGACCGGAGTGTGCAAGCAGACAGACACATAGGAAAGAGAACATGGGCAGCGATGCTTTTAATCTTGATTGCCATACCATTTGTCATCTTTTTTGGTATTTTCTTTTTGA
Organism: uncultured Blautia sp.; assembly: GCA_900556555.1. Taxonomy (GTDB): domain Bacteria; phylum Bacillota; class Clostridia; order Lachnospirales; family Lachnospiraceae; genus Blautia. The sequence goes on along the minus strand of USPF01000013.1, from coordinate 30,467 downwards.
ATGACAGAAGTGAAATTTTTATTTCGTTATGTATCATCGGGCTGGCTATGATTCCTTTTGCTATGGTATTTGAACAGCGCAGGCCACAGGCAAGAGAGTTACTGCTCATTGCTGTTATGGCGGCTATTGCAGTAGTCGGGAGGATGGCATTTTTTATGATTCCGCAGTTTAAACCTGTTGTGGCAATCGTAATCATAGCAGGAGTGGGACTGGGAGCAGAAGCCGGATTTCTTACAGGAGCAATGACTGGTTTTGTATCAAATTTCTTTTTTGGACAAGGCCCGTGGACACCCTGGCAGATGTTTTCCTTTGGGATTATCGGATTTTTAGCAGGGCTTCTGTTCAGCAAAAACAAGAAGCGGAACACCAGCAGGACAGAAGAATGGAAGCATAAAATCATCTTATGTATTTATGGAGGACTTTCCACTTTTATCATCTATGGACTTTTGATGGATACGGCATCTGTAGCAATGATGGGACAGGATTTATCCTGGAAAGCATTTTTGGCTGCTTATGTCTCGGGAGTTCCGTTTAACATCATCCATGGGACATCAACGGTGATATTTTTATTTTTCCTTTCTATCCCAATGGAAAGAAAACTGGATAGAATCAAGAAAAAATATGGGATTCTGGAGGTGTGAGAAATATTGGTCAAGTTATAAAAAATTTCGGGAAAAGCTTGACGATATCTGTGCATAGTGTTAGAATACAGTTGTATAATTCCATAAGCCTATTAAGTGCATCCGTGTGAAAGAAAACACTGGTGAAAAGGGAATCAGGTGCAAATCCTGAGCGATCCGGTCACTGTATTTGGGGAGCGATACTGCAGAGAATCCATTGTATTACGGCATAGTAGTATGAGAAGGAGTGGTAGAGCAAAGAACCATAAGTCAGGAAACCTGCTTAATAGTAGTAAGGTAAGAACTTCCGTGTAAAGTTTCAATCCCACCTGTTGTATAAGAACAGCAGATGTATCCGCTTTCACGTAGTTTGCCGTGTGAGGCGGATTTTTTTATGGAATACGAAAGGGGAAAAACCTGAACTTATAGAATTATGCATGATTAAATGGCAGGTGGAGAAAGCCCTGTTCCCTGTTTGTAGCTTCTGTATATATTTTTGATTTTACGCTCCGCAACGTATAAAATCATGCATCCTCCGCAGAAGGACAAGACCCGTGACCAGGGGACAGGGGAAATCCACAAAAACTTCATAAGAAAACAGATACGATGAGGAATGTTTGATACAAAAACTCTTAATTCAGAAGTCCGGTGAAAGTCCGGCACAAGTTGCTGTGAATGATACCATAAGTCAGCGAGGGTCGTGTCCGACAATTGGTTATTCTTTATAGGATTGTATTCTGTTAGCATAAGATTATGAGATGTTTGTTCTGTAGAGAGCAGGCATTTTTTTTGTTTTTTAATAAATTCAGGACAGGTATAAATAGATGGAAATGAAACAGGAAGAGAAGAAAAAGTTATGGAAAGAACTGATGGAAAAAGTAGAACTTTTATCAGATCAGGAATGGGGAATAGAAGATACAGACGGTTTTTTATATCAGACGTATTCTCTGGAAACTATATGTGGAAGAGCTTTTTATAATTCCCTAACAGAGGAAGAACTTTTAAATATATTGAAAAAAAGGGCAGAAGAATTAGGGCGTTCACCTGCGAAAAAAGAAGTGTTCTGGGTGTTGCGGGAGTATATAAGAGAAAGGTTTCAAAAATGGCCTTATGCTTTGAAAGCTGCAGGATTAAGTAAAGCTGCGGGCAAAGGAGGAAAGTCTTTGTCAAAACAGCAAGAAGAGGCTGAGGAATATCAAATGTTTTTGAATGAAATCAGGAAAAAGGCCAAGGAAATATGCAGAATCCCTCATCCACGTGATTTGCCCCGGATTAGTATCCAGGTTGCGAAATATGCAGATAACTGGGGAAAAGTTATTTTGGATGCGGGGATTGACGAAGCTTTTTTTCAGGAATGTGCAGTGTATAAAATAAAGAATCTGGAAACAGAATGCGTAGAAGATTTGTCAGAAATACGTCAGCTGTCCAGGCAGTTGCACCGTGCTCCTCTTATGGGAGAATTACCAGAAGATTTAAAGGAAAGGGTAGTCAAAAGATGCGGCAGTTATCGTAATGCTTTGTATCAGATTGGTTTGGAGCCAGTGAAAAAACGCAATCCATTTTTTTCTGCAAAAACGGGGGATACAGAACAGATGGAAAAGAAAGGACATCTTACGAACCTTCAAAATTGTTATTATCAGGTAGTTGCTCCTGATATACAGACGCAAAAAGATTTAGAGCAGTTATATCAATACTGGAAAGAACATGGTGAGATGCCGGACCGGAAAGACGTTGAGCCAGAATTTCGAAGAAGACTGCAGCAAAGCTGTGGTTCCTGGGCAAATGCCCTTTATCAGATTCACTATAGAGAAATGACAGGAGAATGAGATATGGTATATAGGGTTTTGAGCAGAGAGAAAGCATTGAGGGGTGTACAGGAAGATTATGTGATAGAGCCGTTTTATACAGTTTTAGAAAAAGAAGCATTAAAAAATAATATAAAAGTCAAAAAAATTGTTTTGACAAACATTGGTGTGATAGGAAAACAGGGGCTTTTCGGATGCACAGCATTGAGGGATGCAGATTTTCCAAAAACAGTCAAAATAGGAAAAGAAGCTTTTGCTAACTGCAGTAATATGAAGGAAGCAATGTTTCCGGGAGATTTGTGCCAGATTGGAGAAAGTGCATTCTCAAAATGTAAAAGGCTATCAAGGGCAGAATTTTCTGAGAATAAAAAATGTAAAACCATTCCAAAGGAAGCCTTTGCAGAGTGCAGGAAGCTAAAATCCCTGGTTCTGCCCAGCCGGGTAGAGGAAATCGGAGAAAAGGCATTTTTTAAGTGTGACAGCCTGGAAGAAGTGATTTTGCCGGGAACATTAAAAAGGATAGGAAGCAAAGGATTTTATCAATGCGGATTTCAGAACGTAACCCTGCCGGATGGATTGGAATATATTGGTGACAGTGCATTTTTAAAATGCAAACAATTAGAATATATCGCTATACCTGAAAGTGTACATACAATAGAAAAATGGGCATTTCATGGATGCAACCATTTGAAAGTCCTGGAAATTCACCATGATCCGGAGAACGTAGGGGAATGGATCACAAATAAGAATTGTACAATCCGCTGTCATAAGGGCAGCAAAATGGAAGCATATGCCAGACAGTACGGAATGAGGGTAGAGTATTTGTAAAAAAACAGAAGCATAATATGCAGAACAGTGCAAAGACATGATAAGAAAGGATAAACAGCAAAATGAAGAAAAAATTTGTGACAAAGTGGATGGCAGGAACACTGGCAGTAGGAATGGCATTGTCTATGGGAGCATGTGGACAGACAAAAGGAAATAACAGCGGTGACCCGGAAAGAAAAGATGCTTCTGCGATTATTGAAGATAATAAAGCAGAAGAAGATGAAACAGAAGCAGAAGAGGAAAACGAAACTGAAAAAACCAAGAGTACAGAATATCCACTTACCATTACCACCTATGGTTCTGACGGCGTAGAATTTACCACAACATATGAAAAGGCACCGGAGAAAGTTTTGGCGGTTTATCAGGGGTCAATTGAAACATTACTTGCCTTAGGACTGGAAGATCATATTGTAGCAGCAGCGGGACTGGATAATGAAGTTCCTGATGAACAAAAGGCAGCTTTTTCAAAACTGAATTATTTAGATGAATTTACACCGTCTCTGGAGACAGTTACTATGCTGGAGCCAGATATGATTTTCTCATGGGGGTCTCTGTTTGGAGAGAAAACATTAGGAGATGCAGCAGGATGGGTAGAGAAAGGAACTAATACCTATATGAATAGTAATACACATCCGAAAAATGGAGATGTTTCTTATAATAAAACCCTGGAAAATGAGTATACAGATATTTTAAACATGGGAAAGATTTTTGATGTACAGGATCAGGCTGAAGCTATTGTAAATGAAATGAAAGATACTATTGATTCTGTAAAAGAGAAGACAGAGAGTATAGAAGAAAAGCCAAGTGTTTTGATTCTGGAGTCTGGGAAGAATGGATTTACCAATTATAATACTACATCTCTCGGTGGTGATATGGTAACACAGCTTGGCGGTGTACTGGCAAATCCAGATGGGGGAAGTCTTGGAAAAGAAGATGTTATTGCAGCAAATCCAGACGTGATTTTTGTAGTTTATATGCCTTATTCCGGAGATGACCCAGAACAGTTAAAGCAGGAAAAATTAAATGTGATTCTAGAAGATGAGGCTTATGCAAGCATGGATGCTGTGAAGAATGGAAGAGTAGTTCCAATCATGCTTAGCGAGATGTATGCAAGCGCTACGCGTACAAAGGATGGAATTGTAACGTTTGCAAAAGGATTGTATCCTGATTTAACACTGGAATAATGAGGTAAGAACGTTGAAAAAGATACAAAGGAAAGGGGAAGGGTCTTCTGTATGGAAGACCTCTTTCTCTATTGCGGTTTTTATAGGGTTGCTGATTCTTTTGCTTTTTTCTATTTTGGCAGCAATTACTTTTGGAAATGCAGATATTTCTATAAAAGAAGTTTATCAGGTGATTTGCTATGAATTATTTCATATAGGTGAGTTTTCCGCCTATGGAGAAGGCGCTGTTCACGATGTAGTGTGGCTCATTCGTTTCCCTCGTGTTCTTCTTGGGGCAGGTGTGGGAATGGGATTGGCTGTTTGTGGTGTGGTGATGCAGGCAGTTGTAAAGAATCCATTGGCAGATCCGTATGTGCTTGGGATTTCTTCGGGAGCTTCCTTGGGGGCAACAGCAGGAATCCTCTTTGGATTTGGCACCTTGTTTGGAAGTAATTCAGTTGGGATTATGGCATTTTTAGGCGCTATGGGGACATCTTTTGCAGTGCTTTTTATTGCAAATATGGGAAGCAGAGCCAATGCAGGAAAACTGATTTTGGCGGGTATGGCGGTGAGTGCAGTATGTTCAGCTTTTTCCAGTTTCTTGTTGTATATTGCCAATGACAAGAATGGAACAGCAGAAGTGACTTATTGGACTATGGGCAGTCTTGGAGGGGCAAAATGGGAAAATGTTCAGGTGATTTTGCCAGTCATTCTCATAGGAACCCTAGTTTTTTGGAGTCAGTTCCGAAATTTGAATCTTATGCTTCTTGGAGATGAAGTTTCTATTACATTGGGGACGGATTTACATAAAGCTAGAACCATCTATATGATTTTATCCTCCCTGATGGTAGGTTTTGCAGTATATTGTGCTGGAATGATTGGATTTGTAGGGCTGATTATCCCCCATGTTATTCGTATGTTATTTGGCACAGATCATAGAAGAATGATACCGTTTAGTGGGATTTTAGGGGCAATTTTTCTTATTTGGGCAGATGTTTTTTGTAGAATTATCCTGGAAAATTCTGAGATGCCCATTGGAATTTTTGTTTCTATGATTGGGGCACCGTGCTTTATTTATCTCATGGTACGCAAATCATATGGATTTGGAGGAGAAAAAGGATGAGGGCAGCAGCAGAAAAGATAGAAGTGAGCTATGGGGCAAAAAAAATTTTAAAAGAAGTTTCTCTAGAAGCCAGAAATCGTGAATTTGTTGGAATTATCGGACCAAATGGAAGCGGTAAATCTACATTGTTAAAATGTATTTACAGGGTATTAAATCCAGAAAAAGGATGTGTTTATCTGGATGAAACAAGAATGCAGAATATGAGTGTGCGTGAATCAGCTAGAAAAATGGCAGTAGTTGCCCAACATAATTATTACAATTTTGAGTTTTCAGTGAAAGAGGTTGTACTTATGGGGCGGGCACCACATAAGAAGGCATTAGAACGTGATAATGCCAGAGACTATGAAATTGTAGAAAAAGCGCTTCAAACAGTTGGAATGTCTCAGTTTAGTCAAAGGAGTTTTTCTACGTTATCCGGAGGAGAACAGCAAAGGGTGATACTGGCAAGAGCATTGGCACAACAGACACCATGCTTGATTTTAGATGAACCTACCAATCATTTAGACATTACCCATCAGATTCAGATTATGAACTTAGTGAAACAGTTAGATATCACAGTAATTTCTGCTATTCACGACTTGAATATAGCAGCAGCTTTTTGTGATAGACTATACGTGTTAAAGGACGGTGAAATTGTAGGTCAAGGAAAACCAGAAGAAGTATTGACTCAAAAATTTATCAAAGAAATTTATGAAGTAGAGGCAGAGATTACGAAAGATAGTAAAGGTAAAATGCATATTTTGTTTTTGTGATTTATTTTCTGATATGAATAAAGGAGTTTGGATAAAAATAAAAATGATGAAGGTAATAAAAGATTGTAGATGTGCTCAGCATTAATGGATATTATGTAACAATTTATAAAAATAGTTTAGCTAGAGAAGAACTATTCAAATGAAAATAAAACCGTTTCCTGAATTGAAATCATAAATAATTTGTGATAAAATTGAAGAGATTTAGGAAGAGGCATAATGCCCGTAAATACGGAGGTTTTAGATATGGAACAATATAAACAGGAATTCATTGAGTTTATGGTAGATAGCGATGTATTAAAATTTGGTGAGTTTACTTTAAAAAGCGGCAGAAAGTCACCGTTCTTCATGAATGCAGGAGCATATGTGACAGGTTCCCAGTTAAAGAAACTTGGTGAATATTATGCAAAAGCAATCCATGACAAATATGGTGATGATTTTGATGTGCTTTTCGGACCAGCATACAAAGGAATTCCGATTAGTGTTGTTACAGCTATTGCTTACAGCGAATTATATGGAAAAGAAGTCCGTTACTGCTCAGACCGTAAAGAAGAAAAAGATCACGGTGCAGACAAAGGAAGTTTTCTGGGAAGTAAGTTAAAAGATGGTGACAGAGTAGTCATGATCGAAGATGTTACAACTTCCGGAAAATCCATGGAAGAAACTGTTCCAAAGGTAAGAGGTGCTGCAGACGTAGAAATTGTAGGCTTGATGGTTTCCTTAAACCGTATGGAAGTTGGAAAAGGCGGAGAAAAGAGTGCCTTAGAAGAAGTAAAGGATACCTATGGATTTGAGACAAATGCTATTGTAACTATGGCAGAAGTAGTGGAACACCTTCATAACAGGGAATACAAAGGAAGAGTCGTGATTGACGATACACTGAAAGAAGCAATTGACAGATATTATGAACAGTATGGTGTAAAATAAGAAAAGGAAGTGTTCCTGAAATGAATGAAAAAATTTATAAAACCATGTCAAGATGTGGTGCTGGAAGCATTGCACTTGGAATTATTGTTTTAGTTACCGGTGTGGCTTCCGGTGTGCTGATGCTGGTCAGTGGTGCCAGATTGCTGAAGAGAAAGACAGAAATTACATTTTAGTCAGAAAATGATAGATACAGGCGGGGGAAGTCTCTCCCGTCTTTCTGTATTTCTCTCATGAAACGAGGTCAGAAAATTGAATAGAGAGATGAAAAAGAGAATCAAAATATTCGGAAAGATATTATTTGCTTTGTATATTCTTGTGCTGATTTATTTTTTGTTCTTTGCAGAACGTTATGGACAGGCAAGTTTTGATGAAAGGCAATACCGCTATAATCTTGTATTGTTCCAGGAAATTAAACGTTTCTGGACATACAGGGAACAGCTTGGAAGTTGGGCGGTTGCAGCAAATCTTCTGGGAAATGTAGCTGGATTTATTCCTTTAGGATTGATTCCTCCAGTAGTCAGTTCTAATGCCAGAGGATTTTTCTTTATTACGTTTTCAGGTTTTTCACTGAGTCTTTGCGTAGAGACAGCACAGCTTATTACAAAGTTAGGATGTTTTGATGTAGATGATCTGGTTATGAATACACTGGGGACGGCAATAGGTTATTTTATCTTTGCTGTCTGCCATTTTATATACAAAAAGAAGGTAAAAGCCAGAAGAAGGAGGCACTGATGGCGAAAAAAAGATATAAATATGCTTTTGCAAAACAAAAACACGCACAGAAAGGAATTGTTTCTGCCTGGTTTGCTGGAACATCTTTTGCATTATTTTTGGTTTCCAGTGTTGTTTCGCTGATATTCCATGGGAAAGGCGGCATGTTTTTAGGGGCAATGGGGCTGGCGGCAATGGGACTTTCGGTTTATGGATTTATTCTTGGACTGAAGAGTTTTTCAGAGAAGAACCGAGATCAGTTTTATTGCAAAATCGGCTCAGTAGCAAACGGGATTTTGATGGTTATCTGGCTGGCATTGTTTTTGCTGGGAATTTCATAAAAGGGAAAGGGTGAGTGAGATGGATGAACGTCTGAAAAAACAGATGGATTTTTTGTTGGAAGTGGATAAGTTGAAATTTATAAACCGTCAGACTTATCTGTCCAATGGGGAGAGAAAAGAAAATGATGCAGAACATTCCTGGCATCTTGCACTTATGGCAGTTTTGCTGCAGGAATATTCGAATGAAAACATTGATATTACCAAAGTGATCACCATGGTTCTGATTCATGATCTGGTGGAGATTGATGCAGGTGATACCTATGCTTATGATGCAGCGGGGAATCAGTCTAAGAGAGAGAGGGAAGTCAGGGCAGCAGACCGCATTTTCAATATTCTTCCAGAGGATCAGGCGGAAAAATTCAGGGCACTGTGGGAAGAATTTGAGGCATATCAGACACCGGAAGCGAAATTTGCTCATGTGTGTGATAATATGCAGCCTTTTATGCTGAACCATGCCACAGGAGGAAGATCCTGGAGAGAGCACAGCGTGAAAAAATCCCAGGTGCTCAACAGGAACCGGTATTTGGAGGATGGATCCAAAACTATGAAACAGTATTTTGATGAAATTATAGAAGAACATGTTAAGGAGGGAAATTTAAAAAATGAATGATGAATTGATGTTAGAACGCTTTATGCTTATGAAAGAGAGAATTCTGGAGATTCAGGAGGAGGAACTGGTAAAAGCTCCTTACCGGGATTTTTTCAGAAGAACAGCAGCTTTTATTACACAAATGCTGCAGGTTTACGATAAGCTTGAGGCTGGATGGCTTGACACAGCCTCATTAGAAGAACTGGAAGCAAATAATCAGGCCATGTATCAGGATATTTTACCACAGAATTATGAAAAGTCCTATGGAAATCCATCTTATGCACAAGCTATGCTTGGAGAAGAAATGGGCCAGTTATTAAGTTTCCTGTACACGGAAATCAGAGGGATGATTGTTTTTGTATATGAAAACCGCCTGTTTGACATGACCGTTGCAATGGAATTGTTTATTCAGATTTACAATCTGTTTGAAGAAGAGACAGTGTCTGCAAAGGATGTACAGGATGCTATTTACTGGTATGTGAGTGATTACAGTGATGAGATGGTAGGCCACAGAGTCCGAGAAGGTGTGGACCCTGAATTGAATTTTGCAACAAATATTATTTGTGGTAATAATCTGGCAGATGTACGCTATTTGTATAAATTCGGAGAATATGTCACGGAAAATGAAATTCGTATGGCAAAGTTTTTGAGTGATATGCCACAAGAAAAGCTGGAGGCCATGGCACGGACTTATACGGAGGGATACCGTCGTGGATTTCTTGCAGCCAACATTGATCTGAGCAAGAAAAAGACAGTGAATATCCGGTTCCAGCTTGGATTTGAGCCAATGGTAAAAGCAGCTATTTCCCAATTTGCCAAGATGGGGCTTGCACCAGTTATGTACCGGAGTGCTGTGCATACAGTAAATAAGAGACAGCATATGAGAATCGGTTATTATGGGGCAGTTCCAAATCCTCAGTTTGATTATGATCATAAGGATGACCAGGCTCTTTATCTGGATCATGAATTTGTGCAGAGAAAACTCCGTGTGCTGCAGGTTGCTTACGAACAGGTGAAAACACTGGCAGGAGAACATGCAGGACCGGCTGTGATAGAAACTTTCGGTGAGACTCCCTTTGCACCAGTAAAAAATCCAAAAGCATGTGCTCTGTCACCTCATCAGCAGAAGCTCCAGGTCTCTTATGATAATGAATCCGGTCAGATTGTAAACCGATATATCAAAGGAGATGAGAGAAGTTTCACGATTATCGCTTATCCAGTGGCAGAGATTGGACCGAAATTTGAAGAAATCTTCCAGGAAACAGTGAAAATCAATACACTGGACAATGAACAGTATCAAAAGATACAGCAGTCTGTAATTGATGCATTGGATCAGGGCGTGCGTGTACACATTGAAGGTATGAATGGAAATGATACCAATCTTACTGTCTGCCTGCAGGAGTTAAAAAACCCGGAAAAAGAAACAAATTTTGAGAACTGTGTAGCGGATGTAAATATTCCGGTGGGTGAAGTGTTTACTTCTCCAAAATTAACAGGAACCAACGGGATTTTGGCTGTTTCAAAAGTATTTTTAAGAGGATTGGAATATCAGAATCTTCATATTCGTTTTCAGGATGGTATGATTGCGGACTATACCTGCTCTAATTTTGAGTCCCAGGAGGACAGTAAGAACTTTATAAAAGAAAACCTGTTATATCACCATGATACACTGCCTTTGGGAGAATTTGCTATTGGAACAAATACTACAGCTTATGTCATGGCAAAAAAATATAATATTGGGCATCTGCTGCCTATTTTGATCGCAGAAAAAACAGGTCCGCATTTTGCGGTGGGTGATACCTGTTATTCCTGGAGTGAGGATACAGCTACATTTAATCCAGATGGCAAGGAAATTACAGCAAAAGATAATGAGGTGTCGATACTCAGAAAAGAAGATTTGAGCAAAGCATATTTTGGCTGTCATACAGATATTACCATTCCTTATGATGAACTGGGAGCAATTTGGGTAGAAACGAGAGATGGAGAGAGAATTTCCATTATTGAGAATGGAAAGTTTGTGCTAAAAGGTACAGAAGCTTTGAATGAGGCTTTTACTTCTTGACAAGATATAGAAGTCTAGGTAAAATTGTGCTGTACGAAAGAATAGGGACAGACCCTAAAAAGTATTCAAATAAAGGAGATTAATCATGGCAAAAGTTGGAATTGTTATGGGCAGTGACTCTGATATGCCTGTTATGAGCAAAGCAGCGGATATGCTGGAAAAATTCGGAATCGAGTATGAAATGACGATTATTTCTGCTCACAGAGAACCAGATGTATTCTTTGAGTATGCAAAAACAGCCGAGGAAAAAGGCTTTAAAGTAATCATCGCAGGAGCAGGTATGGCAGCACACCTTCCGGGAATGTGCGCAGCAATTTTCCCAATGCCTGTTATAGGGATTCCGATGCACACCACATCCTTAGGAGGAAGAGATTCTCTGTACTCTATTGTGCAGATGCCTTCTGGTATTCCTGTAGCAACTGTTGCAATCAATGGTGGTGCTAATGCAGCAATTCTGGCAGCCAAGATTTTAGCTACTTCCGATGCGGAACTTTTACAGAAATTAAAAGACTATAAAGAGGAATTAAAAGATCAGGTCGTTGCAAAGGATGCAAGACTTCAGGAAGTAGGATATAAAAACTATTAAATAAGGTGAACATTCTGTTTACTTAACGATTGGCAAGGCAATATACGGAACAATATATGGAGGATAAGAAATGGATTACAAGAAAGCTGGCGTTGATATTGAGGCAGGTTACAAATCAGTAGAATTGATGAAAGAGCATGTAAAGAAAACCATGCGTGAAGAAGTTATGGGTGGTTTAGGAGGATTCTCCGGTGCGTTTTCATTGAAAAAAATTAAAGAGATGGATGATCCTGTGCTTCTGTCTGGTACAGACGGATGCGGAACCAAGGTAAAACTGGCATTTCTTATGGACAAGCATGATACCATCGGTATTGATGCGGTAGCTATGTGTGTCAATGATATTGCATGTGCGGGTGGAGAACCGTTATTCTTCCTGGATTATATTGCGTGTGGAAAGAACTATCCGGAAAAAATCGCTGAAATCGTAAAAGGTGTGGCAGAAGGCTGCCTGCAGTCAGATGCAGCGTTAATCGGCGGTGAAACAGCAGAACATCCGGGGCTGATGCCGGAAGACGAATACGATCTTGCGGGATTTGCAGTAGGTGTTGCAGAACGTAAAGATATGATTACAGGAGAAGACTTAAAAGAAGGAGATGTTCTTATTGGTATGGCATCTTCTGGTGTTCACAGCAATGGTTTCTCTCTGGTCCGTAAAGTATTTGAAATGACAACAGAGTCTTTAAATACTTATTATGATGAATTAGGAAAAACTCTTGGAGAGGCTCTTCTGGCTCCTACCAGAATTTATGTAAAAGCGTTAAAGAGCGTAAAAGACGCTGGTGTGAAAGTAAAAGCCTGCAGCCATGTAACAGGAGGCGGTTTCTATGAAAATATTCCGAGAATGTTAAAAGATGGTGTTTGTGCGATTATTGAGAAAGACAGTTATCCGATTCCTCCGATTTTCACATTAATGGCGAAAAAAGGTGAGATTGAAGAAACAATGATGTACAATACTTTTAACATGGGACTTGGTATGGTTGTTGCAGTTGATCCGGCAGATGTGGAAAAAACCATGGAAGCTATGAAGGCAGCAGGAGATACTCCTTATGTGGTTGGTAAGATTGTAGAAGGCGAAAAAGGCGTTCAGTTAGTATAAATGAAACAGGCAGGGTTGCAGCAGTACAGGCACGGCGGCAGCCCTGTTCCTGTTTGTTGTAAATATAAGGAGGATTGTTATGAAAAAGCTGGCAGTTCTGGTATCCGGCGGCGGAACCAATCTTCAGGCTATTATTGATGCCATTGCTGATAAGACCATTACCAATGCAGAGATTGCGGTTGTTATCAGTAATAATGCCAATGCATATGCACTGGAGCGGGCAAAAAAACATGGAATACCGGGGGTTTGCGTATCACCAAAATCTTACGGCACAAGAGCAGCATTTAATGAAGCTCTGCTGCAGACCATTCAGTCTTATGAACCTGATCTGGTGGTTCTGGCAGGCTGTCTGGTAGTGATTCCGGAAATCATGGTAAAAGCATATCCAAATAAAATCATTAATATCCATCCGGCCCTGATTCCTTCTTTTTGCGGAACAGGATATTATGGGCTGAAGGTTCATGAGGGCGTTTTAAGCCGTGGGGTAAAAGTGACAGGTGCTACCGTGCATTTTGTAGATGAAGGAACAGATACAGGCCCCATTATTCTGCAGAAGGCAGTGGAGGTAAAACAAAGCGATACACCTGAAATCCTTCAGAGAAGAGTTATGGAAGAAGCAGAGTGGAAAATTATGCCAGAAGCTATCAATCTGATTGTAAACGATAAAATTGAGATTGTGGACGGCTTAGTAACAGTGCGGTAGAAAGGGGAAGAAAAGATGAAAGTACTGATAATCGGAAGCGGTGGAAGAGAACATGCAATTGCATGGAAGGTAGCACAGAGTCCAAAGGTAGAGAAGATTTACTGTGCACCTGGAAATGCAGGAATTGCAGAATATGCAGAGTGTGTAGCCATTGGAGCTATGGAGTTTGAGAAACTGGCTGCATTTGCAAAAGAACATGAAGTGGATCTGACCGTAGTAGGCATGGACGACCCGTTAGTGGGCGGTGTTGTAGATGTGTTTGAAAAAGAAGGACTTCGTGTGTTTGGACCAAGAAAAAATGCGGCTATTTTGGAAGGCTCCAAGGCATTTTCAAAAGACTTAATGAAAAAATACAATATTCCTACAGCAGGATATGAGAATTTCGAAGATGCAGATGCAGCTCTGGCTTATCTTAGAGAAAAGGCAGAATTTCCAATCGTGTTAAAAGCAGACGGTCTGGCTCTTGGAAAAGGTGTGTTAATCTGCAATACCTTGGAAGAAGCAGAAGATGGTGTACAAACCATTATGCTGGATAAAAAATTCGGTTCTGCAGGAAACACGCTGGTTATTGAAGAGTTCATGACAGGCCGTGAGGTTTCTGTTTTATCTTTTGTAGATGGAAAAACTATTAAGACTATGACTTCCGCACAGGATCACAAACGTGCCAAAGACGGTGACCAGGGATTAAACACCGGCGGTATGGGAACCTTCTCACCAAGTCCGTTCTACACAAAAGAAGTAGATGATTTCTGTGAAAAATATATTTACCAGGCAACTGTAGATGCTATGGCAGCAGAAGGAAGAGAATTTAAGGGAATTATTTTCTTTGGATTAATGCTCACAGAAAAAGGACCAAAGGTTCTGGAATACAATGCAAGATTTGGTGACCCGGAAGCCCAGGTTGTTATCCCAAGACTGAAGAACGATATTGTAGAAGTGTTTGAAGCCTGTGTAGATGGAAAACTGGATGAAGTAGACCTGCAGTTTGAGGATAATGCAGCAGTCTGTGTAGTTCTTGCTTCTGACGGATATCCGGTATCTTATGAAAAAGGATTCCCAATCGAAGGCCTTGATACATTCAAAGACAAAGACGGATACTATGTGTTCCATGCAGGAACTGCGTTTAAAGATGGCAAGATTGTCACAAACGGAGGCCGTGTTCTTGGTGTTACTGCAAAAGGGGCAGATTTAAAAGAAGCCCGTGCCAATGCTTACAAGGCAACCCAGTGGATTCAGTTTGAAAATAAATATATGAGAAATGATATTGGAAAGGCCATTGACGAAGCGTAAAAAGGTGGCTGTATCATAGAAGACCGCACTGATTTTCAGAAAAGGGAAAGTCAGTGCGGTTTTTCTATCTGCTTGCGAAAACAGGGAGGGTATAGTAAGATAAAACTAGGATAAGAAACGAAAAGGGATATTGACTATTATGAAAAAGATAGCAATCATAGAGGATGATAAATTGTTTCATGAAGCTCTTCAAAGAGCATTGAAAAAAGCAGGATATCAGGTGGCAGGTGCTTTTTCTCTTGTACAGGGATATGAGGTTTTAAAGGAACATCCTAGTCTTTTGATCATAGACAGAAATCTTCCTGATGGGGATGGCTTGGAATTGTGCAGGAAGGCCAGAGAGTCTGGTGGCATTCCGGCATTGTTTTTGACAGCAAGATTCTTTTCAGCTTTCCGGATATTATACAGAATATGTAGACCCCATGGTCGGAGCACCAAGAGGATATTTTTCTCAGGCTTTTTTAGATGGGCTAAAGCTGCATATTCAGGAAAATACAACGCTTTTAATACAACAAAAAGATACCATAACAGATGAAAAGATAGAAGAAAGACTTTACTTTGATACAGGGATTTTTCTGGTAGTTATGATTCTCATAGGTGCCTATCTTCTTATTCATAATGTGCTTCAAATTTCCCTTTCCAGGGATATCCGGCAATATGGACTTTTAAAAGTTTTGGGAACAACAGGCGTACAGCTTCGCAAGGTGGTTTACCGGCAGATATTGACTCCAGTAGAAGCCGCAAAGTTTTCAGAGGCAGATGCAGGAAAACAGAAAAAAATCAGACAATCCACCACGGGAGGAAGTCTTGCACAAATAACTTTTTATAGCTGTGTGATTGCGTACTTTCATTTTTCCTATCCGTTCTGGAGTTTGTTTTTGTGCATTGTTGTTCTTTTTGTAAGTTGTACAGGAATTCCTCTTTTTATGTATCATAAGAATCAGAAATTGAATAAATACCAGGAGATGATAAGATGAACCGGGGAGATGATGATAAAAGAAAAACAAAGAGAAATCATGAAGCAGGCGGAAATTTTGCTTCATGAAAGAAAAAAGATAAAAAGATAAAAATTTACAGGGGCGAGGCAAATGAGTCCTTGCTGGCGAGAAGCACTTATTATATACTGTCTATAGAAAGAGAAAGGGCAGGAAACTATGTTTAGGAAAATTGAAAAGGAAAATCCCTTTGAGGAAATTTTAGACCAAATTATTGAAAATATCAAAGAAGGGATTCTGAAAAAGGGAGATGCACTTCCGGCAGAAAGAAATATGGCAGAGGCATTAGGGGTTTCCCGTCCTGTGGTGCGGGAAGTATTAAGAACCCTGGGTTTGCTTGGGATTATCAAGACAGTGAGAGGTGGGGCAAGTTATGTGTCTGAAAACCTGGAAAATAGTCTTATCGAGCCATTATCCATATTGTTGCGTCTAAACAACAGCAGCATATACCATAATCAGCAGCTTCGCAGTGCCTTGGAAGTAGGGGCTGCACGTTTGGCTGCCAGAAACTGTACACCGGTGGATGCAGCAGAACTTCAGTTAATTCTGGCCAGACTGGATGCGGCAGAGGAAGAAAAAACCAGGGGAGACTTAGACAGGGACTTACACATTAAAATCGGAAAAATGGCTCAAAGCCCCATGTTGTTTTCGGTTATGAGTGCTTCTGCCCAGCTGACAGAAAATATTATTACGGGAATCCGGAGTTATATGATGCAGAAACAACATTCTGTCTCGCCGATGGATGAACAGCACCGAAAGTTGGTGGACGCAATTGTGGAACGTCGAGAGGAAGATGCCGAAATCTGTATGAGGGAACATATGAAAGCAATAGAAGATATCATATTAGAAATAGATCGGAAAAAAGAAAATATAAAGGTCTGAAAACGGGAGTAAAAGCTGCTGCATAAAAGTGCGGCAGCTTTTTTTCGCATTTTTTACACGTGGTAATTGTCTTTTTCATTGCGTTTTCTGGTTTGGTATGGTATAATTTATTTATAAATTGGTCATACCAATATTATTGATGGAATACCAGGAGGTGGCGTTATGGGATACGTAAAATGGAGCTATCCGATTCTGGAACATTTCTGTTATGATGTGTTCAGAGCTTTTGGATTTAGCGAAGAGGAAAGCAAGGAAATCGAAGATGTACTGCTGACTGCGGACTTGTTCGGAATAGAAAGTCATGGTATGCAGCGTATGGTGCGGTACCACAAAGGAATTGAAAAAGGCACGATTCACCCAAAGGAAAAACCAGAAGTGGTGTTTGAGACACCTGTTTCTGCGGTAATTGACGGACATAACGGCATGGGACAGCTGATTTCTATTTTTGCTATGAACAAAGCGATTGAAAAAGCAAAAACAATGGGAATCGGTATTGTAACAGTAAGAGAATCAAACCATTTTGGAATTGCCGGTTACTACGCAAAGATGGCCAGTGACCAGGGATTACTGGGAATGGCCTGCACCAATTCCGAAGCTATTATGGTGCCTACTTTCGGGAAAAAAGCTATGCTGGGTTCCAATCCTATTGCAGTAGCTATGCCGGCAGAACCTTATCCTTTTCTTTTTGACTGTTCTACCACAGTGGTAACTAGAGGAAAGCTGGAAATGTACAATAAGATGAACAAACCTCTTCCACAGGGATGGGCATTAGACGCAAACGGACATGAGAGCACACAGGCTCCTATTGTACTGGAAAATATTGTTTCCAAACGAGGGGGCGGTATTATGCCTCTGGGAGGAAATAAGGAAGTGAGTGGAAGCCATAAAGGATACGGATATGGTATGCTGTGTGAATTATTTAGTTCCATTTTTTCCATGGGTGTCACATCAGAAAAATGTTGTACTTTCCCGGACAAAACAGGTATTTGCCATGGATTTGCAGCAATAAATCCAGAAATTTTCGGGAATCCGACAGAGATTAAGGCACACTTATCCGAATATCTGGAGGCTTTGAGGGAGAGTCCAAAAGCAGAAGGAGAGAGTCAGATTTATACCCATGGAGAAAAGGAAATTTTTGCAGAAAAGGACAGAAGGGAGAATGGAATTCCTGTAAATGACAATACTATGGTCGAGCTGGCCAATCTCTGTGCGTATCTGAAGCTGGATTTCCATTCTTATTTTGAGAACTATGAACTGCCAGGAGACGGAACGTTTTTTACAGGAAATTATTAATTACATTCATAGACAGAAAAGCAGGAATCAGGAGGAAGTATCATGGATTACGCAAAAGAATCATTGAGATTACATAAAGAATGGAAAGGAAAAATTCAGGTTGTGGCAAATGTGCCGGTAGAAACCAAGGATGACCTGTCTTTGGCTTATACACCTGGGGTAGCACAGCCTTGTCTGGAAATCCAGAAGGATATAGACAAATCTTATGAACTTACCAGAAGATGGAATATGTGCCTGGTGGTTACAGACGGTTCTGCCGTTTTGGGCCTGGGAGACATTGGCCCCGAAGCCGGAATGCCGGTTATGGAGGGGAAATGTGTGCTGTTCAAAGCATTTGGAGATGTAGATGCATTTCCTCTTTGTATTAAATCACAGGATGTGGATGAAATCGTAAATACGATTTATCTGATTTCCGGTTCATTTGGCGGTGTCAATCTGGAAGATATTGCGGCTCCCAGATGTTTTGAAATCGAGAAAAAACTGAAAGAGAAATGTGATATTCCAATTTTCCATGATGACCAGCATGGTACGGCAGTGATTACTCTGGCAGGCTTAAATAATGCTATGAAGCTGACCGGCAAGAAGAAAGAGGAAGTTTCTATTGTAATGAACGGAGCAGGAGCGGCAGCAATTTCCATTGCCAGACTGCTTTTGAAAGCAGGATATAAAAAGATTACCCTCTGTGACAGAAATGGGGCAATTTATGAAGGCAGAAAAGAGGGTATGAATGCAGTAAAAGAAGAGATGAGTAAAATTACCAATCTGGAGAAAAAAACAGGAAGTCTTGCAGAACAGATGAAGGGAGCAGATGTCTTTATCGGTGTGTCTGCACCTGGAGTAGTGACAAAGGAAATGGTAGAGAGCATGGCAAAGGATGCGGTTATTTTTGCCTGTGCCAATCCGGTTCCGGAGATTTATCCGGAAGAAGCCAAAGCAGCCGGAGCAAAAGTGGTGGCAACAGGCAGAAGCGATTTCCCGAACCAGATTAATAATGTTCTGGCATTTCCAGGAATCTTTCGCGGTGCATTTGATGTAAGGGCAAAAGATATTAATGATGAAATGAAAATTGCAGCAGCAGATGCACTGGCAGGATTGATCACAGAAGAGGAACTGAATCCAGATTATATTATTCCAAAAGCTTTTGATAAAAGGGTAGGTCCAGCAGTGGCGAAAGCAGTAGCCAAAGCTGCCAGAGATACCAAAGTTGCAAGAATATAAAACAGAAAGAGAATGGAAAGTGGGACTGCAAAAGCAGTCCCGTTTTTTCGGAGTAACACATATCAAGAAATCTCAATTTTAATGACTGTAAGCACCCCATCCCTTACAGAAAATTTGATTTCCATTCCAGCAAAGGGAAATCCATAGATGCGATCAGGGTCTTTCTGATAAGCTGGTCTTGGGTCCAGAGCCAGAACTTCTATCAGGGCATTCAGGTGTTCTTCCGGCATCAGAGCCTTTAGGGATTCTGCAAACTCTACATGCAGACGGTCATCCCTGTGAGTATCCGCAAATCCACCCGTAGCCTCCGGATGGCTGTCTGAAAAGGGAATATAGGGTTTGATGTCATAAATAGGGGTCTGGTCCATTAAATCTGCGCCGGATAACAAGAGAATAGGGCCATTTGGCGCATCCCAAAGGATTTCCTCCAGTTTGACGCAGGATAATCCCAGGGGATTAGGGCGGAAAGGAGAGCGGGTGGCAAAAACTCCTTTCCGCACATTTCCCCCAAGACGGGGAGGGCGCACGGTTGGAGACCAGGTGTCCTGTATGGATTCTGAAAATTCCCAGATGAGCCATAAGTGAGAGAATTCTTCCAGTCCTTTTAAAGCGTCAGGATTTCGGTATTCTGGTTCAAATATCAGCGTGGATTTCAGAGCAGGTACCAATCCGCTTTGTCTTGGAATCCCGAATTTGCTGGGAAAATCTGTTGAAATCTGGGCAATGGGATGCATGAGATGTCCCTGGTGTTCTGTTTGCTTGTTCATGAAAATTCTCCTGCCTTCCTTTTTATTTCCAAATGACATTGGCTGGTTTGCGGGGAGCACTGCGTTGGTAAGATACTTTCGGATATCCAAGAAGCATACAAGCTTTGATGGCTTTTCCTTCTATGCCAAGCCATTTTTTCAGCTCTTTATTTTCATCGGAAATCCGGGCAAGAAATCCATTGTAGAGTGCGCCAAGACCCTGTGAAACAGCCATTAATTCTATGTTCTGTGCTGCAAGTCCGGCATCTAATGGCCAGTCAGAAGTAATGTAAAGTACTGCAGGGGCATTGCGGAATAAATAGTCATTCTTTGGATTTGCCTTTCTCTGGCGGTTAAAGCTGATATAAGGCAGCAGTTCTCTTGGAATTTCCCTGTGATTTCCTTCTTCTAATTTCTCAATATACTCCCACACAAAAGTTTTTAAAACCGGTAGTTCTTCCTGAACAAAGATAAAATGACAGTCCTGGTTATTTTTTGCAGTGGCAGTATATCTGCCAGCCTGTACCAGAAGTTCTAATTTTTCCTGTTCTATTTTCTCAGTTTCATAGGAACGGATGCTTCTGCGGCATTTAATAGTGTGTAGAAGAGATGCTGGGTTTAAGGAAAAAGTATCAGAGAAGCAGGACTCCACGTCCGCCATATCATATTCCGGGATACTTACTGCATGATAAGGACAAATAGAGACACAATGTCCGCATAAAAAACATTCTTTTTGTACCACTGCTTTTTTCTCCTGGATGCGTAAGTTTTTGGCAATGCAATCAGCCACACATTTACCGCAGCCAGTGCAAAGGGTAGAATCTATAGTTACCATAAAGGTTCCTCTCTTTCTTGTTTGGAATACTTTAACAATAAAAGAAACTGGGAGATTTGTAAAGATACAAATTGACCTGTAATTACATCTATGCTATATTAAATATAACATTCTATAACAAAAGAAAGTAGGTGGAGCCATGTTTATCGAAATCGATTTTAACAGTGACGAGGCCATATACATACAGCTTTGTAATCAGATTATCATGGGAATTGCCACAGAACAGCTAAAAGTAGGAGATCCACTTCCCTCGGTAAGGCAGCTGGCAGATACCATTGGCATTAATATGCATACAGTAAATAAGGCATATTCCGTACTTAGGCAGGAGGGGTTTCTCACAATTGACCGAAGAAGAGGAGCCATGATTTCCATTGATGGGGATAAGATGCGTGCTTTGGAGGAGATGAAGAGAGAGTTAGTAGTGGTTTTGGCAAGAGGTTGCTGCAAGAATATTTCAAAAGAAGAGGTGTATGCCTTAATTGATGAGATTTATGAAGAATATAAGTAATAAAATGAAACAGAACAGGAGAAACACATGAAAGAGCAATATTCAAAACTGGCGTCCAAGGCGCTGAAACTGGCAGAAAATACAGCGAAGCGTTGCAGTCATAATTATGTGGGGACAGAGCATTTGCTGGCAGGTCTTCTGGCAGTTCAGGAAGGAACTGCAGGACACGTTCTTACAGAAGCAGGAGTAAGCCAGGAGAAACTTCTGGAACTCATTGAGAAGCTGGTAGCCCCTTCTTCTGATGTGCTACTTGCAGAACCACAGGGCTATACGCCCAGAAGCAAACAGGTGCTTTTTGCTGCTGAGACGGAAGCAGAGAGAATGCAGAGCGAGGAAATCGGTACAGAGCATCTTCTTTTAGCTATGTTAAAAGAGTATGACTGTGTAGGAACGAGACTGCTTCATACTTTGGGCATTAATATTCAGAAGCTCTATATAGAGATTATGAAAGCCATGGGAATAGAGGGGAATTTCAATCAGAATTCTCTGAAAGAAGATATTCAAAACAGTGCAGGAAGTACGCCTATGCTGAATCAGTTTAGCCGCGATCTTACAGAACAGGCGGCCCTTGGAAAGCTGGATCCGGTGGTAGGCAGAGAAAAAGAAATTAATCGTATTATCCAGATTTTAAGCAGACGTACGAAAAATAATCCTTGTCTTATCGGGGAACCAGGAGTAGGAAAAACAGCCATTGCAGAAGGGCTGGCACAGCGCATTGTGAGAGGCTTGGTACCGGAAAATATGGCAGATAAAAGGATTGTGGTTTTGGATTTATCCGCCATGGTAGCTGGTTCTAAATACAGGGGAGAATTTGAAGAGCGGATTAAGCGAGTGGTAGCAGAAGTAGCTAATGATCGAAGGATTCTGTTATTCTTAGATGAGCTTCATACACTCATTGGAGCTGGTGGAGCAGAGGGAGCCCTGGATGCTTCTAATATTTTGAAGCCTTCGTTATCCCGCGGAGAAATTCAATTAATCGGTGCAACTACCATAGAAGAATATCGTAAACACATTGAAAAAGACGCAGCTTTAGAGCGGCGTTTTCAACCAGTGATGGTAGAGGAACCTACAAAAGAAGAGGCAGAGGCAATTTTAAAAGGTCTGCTTCCCTATTATGAGAAACACCATGGAGTAACCATAGAAGACAGCACCGTACAGGCAGCAGTTGCTATGGGAAGTCGTTATATTAATGACCGTTTTCTGCCGGATAAGGCTTTGGATTTGCTGGATGAGGCATGTTCCAAGGTACAGCTTGCGGGATATCAGACACCGGAGGGACTGTTGGAGGCAGAAGTGAAACTTCAGGCTCTTTATGAAGAAAAAGAAGAGGCAGTAAAGAATCAGGACTTTGAAAGAGCCAGAGAGCTTCAAAAACAGCAGGATGAAGCGGAAGAGCAGATAGAAAAAGCCAGAAAACGCTTTGAAAAACAGTGTAAAAACAAAAAACTGACAGTCACCCAGGAACATGTTGCTCTGGTAGTGGCGGAATGGACGAAAATCCCTGTGAAGAAGCTCACAGAAGGAGAGTCCAAACGCCTGGCAAAATTGGAAAATGTGCTTCACAAACGTGTTATTGGCCAGAATGAAGCAGTAGAGGCAGTATCAAAAGCCATTAAACGTGGCAGGGTTGGTTTAAAAGACCCGAAACGTCCCATTGGCTCTTTCCTGCTTCTTGGCCCTACAGGTGTAGGAAAAACAGAACTTTCCAAAGCTCTGGCAGAGGCTGTGTTTGGTAGTGAGGATGCTATGATCCGGGTGGATATGTCAGAATATATGGAGAAACACAGCGTGTCAAAACTCATTGGCTCCCCTCCGGGATATGTGGGGTATGAAGAAGGCGGACAGCTCAGTGAGAAGGTGCGGAGAAATCCTTACAGTGTGCTTCTTTTTGATGAAATTGAAAAAGCCCATCCGGATGTGTTTAATATTCTCCTGCAGGTATTGGATGACGGGCATATTACAGACGCCCAGGGACGAAAAATCGACTTTAAAGAAACTATTATTATTATGACATCCAATGCAGGCGCTCAGGCCATTGTAGAGCCTAAAAGACTGGGATTTGGCGCAGTGAATGAGGAAGAAGCAGATTATAAGAAAATGAAAGACAGTGTTATGGAAGAGGTAAAACGTCTGTTTAAACCGGAATTTTTAAACCGTATTGATGATATTATTGTATTCCATATGCTGAACAAAGAAGAAATTAAGAAAATCGTGGGACTTCTTTTAAAGGAGTTTGTAAACCGCTGCAAAACCCAGATGAATATTGAAGTTAAGGTAAGAGACAGTGTAAAGGAACTCATTGCAAAAGAAGGCTTTGACCCCAAATATGGAGCTCGCCCATTGAAGCGTGCCATTCAGAATAAAATAGAGGATGCTATGGCAGAAGAAATCCTGGAGGGTAGAATGAAAGCAGGAGATGAGGTTGTCATTGGCTTATCTAAACAAAAGATAAAATTCACGGTAAATGCACGTAACGACTAGAAAAAAAGAAAATTTTGTGATACTATGGGTGTATTAACGAAAGACACAAGCGGGAGGACATGATTATGTCAGTGGTAAAAGAATTAATTCGTACAGAAGAAAACGGAACAATTAGCTTTGGAAATTATGAGCTGACCAAGAAATCAAAAGTATCTGATTTTGAGCATGACGGCGACATGTACAAGGTTAAGACATATAATGAAATTACAAAACTGGAGCGAAACGGCATGTTTGTTTATGAATCTGTACCAGGTACTGCAGTATTGAATCTGGATGCAGAAGAGAACAAAATGAGTTTTACAGTAGAAGGACCTCAGGATGCACAGATTACAGTAGAATTGGAAGAAGACGCCCAGTACAAGATTGTCATTGATGGAGCAGAGGCTGGACAGATGAAAACCAACCTGGGCGGAAAATTATCTTTCAGTGTAGAGCTGGAACAGGCAGAGCAGGTAGCAGTAAGTATTGAAAGAATTTGAGTTCTCAATGTATAGACATTGATAGGCTGTCCCCATGAAGCGGCAATTACGTTTCAAGGGACAGCTTTTTTCTATTTTAGAATTTTGGTGAGAGGTTTGTTATGGCAAAAGGGAAAAAGACGGCATTTTTTTGTCAGAATTGTGGATATGAATCATCTAAGTGGATGGGGCAATGCCCAGGCTGTAGAGAGTGGAATACATTTGTGGAGGAACCAGCAGCGATTTCCAGCAAGGCAACGGTCGGAATTGGAAACAGAAACACTGGAGGAACCAGAAGTGAGCCGGTTCAACTATCACATATTCAGATACAGGAAGATGACCGTGTAAAAACAGAGATTGAAGAATTAGACAGGGTACTAGGAGGCGGTATTGTTCCTGGTTCTATGGTTTTGGTAGGAGGAGATCCAGGCATTGGAAAATCCACCCTACTGCTTCAAGTGTGTCGGGAATTAACAGCCAGACAGCACAAGGTTTTGTATATATCAGGAGAAGAATCTTTGCGGCAGATTAAACTACGAGCCAGCAGGATAGGGGAGTTTAATGACCAGCTTTTACTTTTATGTGAAACCAATCTTGAACTTATCCGCAGTACCATTGAGCGTACAAAACCGGAAACTGTTATCATTGATTCTATTCAGACTATGTACAATGAGGAGGTATCTTCTGCTCCAGGAAGTGTTTCTCAAGTAAGGGAATCCACAGGAGTTCTCATGCAGATTGCCAAAGGAATGGGAATATCCATGTTTATTGTAGGACATGTGACAAAGGATGGAAGTGTGGCAGGCCCAAGGGTATTGGAGCACATGGTAGATACTGTGCTGTATTTTGAAGGGGATCGGCAGGTAGCATACCGGATTTTGCGTAGTGTAAAAAACCGTTTTGGTTCTACTAATGAAATTGGTGTTTTTGAGATGCAGGAAAAAGGATTGATAGAAGTGAAAAATCCTTCTCAGGTCATGTTAAATGGAAGACCTACTGATGCATCTGGGTCTGTGGTAGTTTGTTCCATAGAAGGAACCCGCCCCATTCTCATTGAGATTCAGGCATTGGTAACTAGAACCAATTTCGGACTTCCCAGAAGAACTTCTGTGGGAATTGACTATAATCGGGTCAACCTTCTCATGGCAGTTTTAGAAAAGCGGGCGGGACTTCATTTAGGGGACTGTGATGCTTATGTAAATCTAGCTGGAGGTATGAAATTGGGAGAACCAGCCATTGACCTTGGTATTGTTATGGCGGTAGTTTCCAGTTTTAAGAATAAAGCATTGGATCCGGGCATTCTTATTTTTGGAGAAGTGGGACTTTCAGGAGAAGTTCGTGGGGTTAGTATGGCGGAAAATAGAGTAAGAGAAGCCGAAAAATTGGGCTTTACAACCTGTATCTTGCCGAAAGCAAATATAGAAAGTATTCAGGGAAATTATAAAATTCACTTGATAGGTGTGGCAAATATAAAAGAAGCAATGGGGTATCTGTAAGATGAAGCAAATGGTTAGGATAGGAAAAAAAGTCTTTTGGAAGCTGTTTGGACAGTATAAAGGTTTAAGAAGAGAATTGTACGTTTTGTTCTGGGGAAAGGCAGCTACCAACATGGGAGCTATGATTTGGCCTATGCTTACCTTGATTCTCAGCAATAAACTAGGGATGAATGCCAAGGAAATAGCAACGATTACCATTACCCTGGGAATGATTCAGTTTCCTGTAAGTTTACTGGGAGGAAAGCTGGCGGATCATTGCAATAAGCGGAATTTAATTATCATCTGTGATTTGGTAACCGTAATTTGTTATTTGATTGCTGCTGCAATCCCAGTATCCATGACACAGATCCTATTATTTTTTACAGCCAGTGTATTTCAAACCATGGAAAATCCATCTTATGATGCCCTTGTGGCAGATTTAAGCGGTACAGAAGATCGGGAGAAGGCATATAGTCTGATTTATCTCGGGATGAACCTGGGAATCATTTTGGCTCCTTCTATAGGAGGAATGTTATTTCAACATCATCTTGGGGTGGCATATGCTATTGATGGCCTTACCACACTATCGTCTACGATTTTAATTTTTTTATTTATCAAAGATATTGCACCGGTAACAGAAAAGCAAAAGAATGTTTACGAGCAGGAACAGCATACACAATCCACCTGGAAAATCCTGTGGGGACAAAAGACGATTTTGTTTTTTCTGATTTGTTGGGCAGTCTATCAGTTTTCTTACACACAGTTTAACTTCCTGATTCCTTTGAATATGGAGGCTCTGTATGATGCAAAAGGTGCAGTGTATTTTGGTTTTATAACCAGTCTGAATGGGCTTGTGGTGATTTTGGGAACTCCTGTTTTGACGAAAGCGGCGGGAAAACTTTCTGATATTCAGAAGCTTACGCTGGGACAAATACTGGTCTGGTTCAGTCTGGGCATGTATCTGTTTATTCAGGGAATGCTTCCTATGTACTATCTCTCTATGGTTATTTTTACGGTGGGAGAAATTTTAACAACACTGGGATCTTACCCGTATCTTACAAGAAGGATTCCGGCATCACACAGGGGCAGGATTTCTTCAGTATCCAGCCTTTTCCTGGGTGCTGCAGCTTATAGTTCTCAAGGTATGATCGGTGGAATTGTAGAGCATGGAACATTGATACAGGCATGGGAATGGATTGCAGGAATTGGCGCTGTGGGTATTCTTCTTTATTTGCTTTTAATGGTTGTGGATAAGAGAACCTATCCGCTGTTGTATGGACAGAAAAAATAAGGAGATTGGCAGAAGGATATAGAGAAGTTAAGTATTCTATGGAATTAATATAGATAAGTCTTATGGTTAAAAGGGGGACTGCATATGGCTATAATAGGTATTGATTTGGGAACTACAAATTCATTGGGAGCGGTTTACAGAGAAGACAGCGTAGAATTGATTCCCAACAGTTTTGGGTCATTTTTGACACCAAGTGTAGTAAGTTTAATGGAAGACGGAACAATTGTCACAGGAGAAATTGCAAAGGAAAGACTGATTACTCATCCAGAATCTACAGCAGCATCGTTTAAAAAAGAAATGGGAACGAATACAAAGATTTCTTTGGGAAAAAGAGAATTTTTGCCAGAGGAATTAAGTAGTTTTATTATCCGTTCTATTCTGGAAGATGCAGAAAAATATTTGGGAGAGCCTGTTGAGGAAGCAGTGATTTCTGTCCCAGCATATTTTCATGATAAGCAGAGAGTAGCTACCAAACGGGCAGGAGCACTTGCAGGAATAAAAGTGCAAAGAATTATCAATGAGCCAAGTGCAGCAGCCCTTGCTTCATATTTTGATACAGAAGAAGAACAACTGTTTTTAGTATTTGACTTTGGTGGTGGTACGCTGGATGTTTCTATTATTGAATGTTTTGATACCATGGTAGAAATCTTGTCAGTATCAGGAGACAACCATCTTGGCGGGGATGATTTTCATGAGATTATGTTGGAAAACTTTTTAAAAGAACATGGGGTTTACCGAGAAAATTTATCTTCTACAGAAGAAGCTGTTATTTTAAAACAGGCAGAACTTTGCAAAAAAGCACTGACAGAACAGGAAACTGCCACAATGACTGCTGTTATAAATGGAAATACCTATCAAAGCGTTTATGACAATCAACGTCTCATGGAAGAGAGTGCGTCTATTCTGATGAGAATAAAAAAAGTTCTTACCCATGCTTTAAGAGATGGGAATTTTAATGTTCATGATATTAATATGGTTGTAATGGTGGGTGGTTCCAGTAAAATGCCGTTGATTCAGTCTTATATTCAACATCTTTTTAAGAAAGCACCGGTTGTCACCAGGAATTGTGATGAAATTGTGGCAAGAGGTGTAGGGTTTGTATGCGGTGTAAAAGAGAGAAACGAGTATATCAAAGATTATGTGCTTACGGATATCTGCCCGTTTACCCTTGGAACCAGTATCTGCAATCATTCCGACCCGGAGCAGCCCTATATGGCTCCTATTGTGGAACGTAATTCCACACTGCCATGTTCAAAAGTAAAGAGATTTTATACTTCTTATGATTTTCAGACCAAATTAGATATTGATATATTGCAAGGCGAAAAAACCTATACAAAGGATAATTTATTATTGGGGAAAGTGGATGTGCGAGTGCCTAGGAAAAGAAAGGGGGAAGAATCCGTTGATATCCGTTTTACATACGATATTAATGGAATTCTTATAGTAGATATCACCATAGTTTCCAGTGGGCAAAAAATAACCAAGGTGATATCAGAAACCATGGATGAAGAGGATATGAGACAAAAAATAGAAGAACTTGCAAAATTAAAAATTCATCCAAAAGATATATCAGAAAATAAATATGTGCTGGAAAAACTTCAGGCATTATATGAGGAGGTGCCACTTTCTATAAGAGAACAGATTCAAAACTTTATCCGCTATTTTGATTATCTTCTTGCACAGCAAAATATGCGTCAGATAAGAAAATACCGCCAATATCTGGAACATGTGATAGACCAACTGGAGAATTATGATCCATTTTGTGATTTGTTTACCATGGATGAATACGAAGAAGAGGAAGACGACTGGCTGGATGAAGAAGAGGATGAAGAAGACGATGATTTTATCGGAGAAGGGGGTCATAAAAAATGGACAAGCTGACTGCACTTGAAGTGTTAGGTTTAAGAGCAAATGCAACCAGGGATGAAATGAAGCGAGCATATGCAGAGCTTTCAAAAAAATATCATCCAGAAGAGTTTCCAGAAGAGTTTCAGCAGATTCATGAGGCCTATAGAGTTTTAAGCAGAACTGCCAGACAAAATTCAGAGCAGCAGATTAGAACAGAAGAAAGACAATACCAAGAGCCACAGGGCGAAGAGAAAGAGAGACAGTATCGTTTTAGAGAGCAGGAATTACAAGAAGAGGAAAAAGAAGCAGAAGAAGAAGAAATAGAGTTTGATTTTCAGAAAGTTTATAGACAGAATCACGAAGAAAAACAGGAACCTCCAAAAGAAGAGGGCAGTGCTTATCATTTTGAGTCGGTGCTTGAAAATGCTGGCCGAAAAGAACAGGAAAAACTACATGAGGCAGTACTAAGAGCGTTGGCGGAAATGAATATTTTGCTGCAGCCCAATTATCGTGAAAAAATAAAATTATTCCAGGCTTTTTTTGAAAAAGAAGAGTATCAGGAAGCATTACATCAACCAGAGTTTCTTCAGGAGTTTGCAAAGATGCTACATGGTGTAACCTTGAAGAAAGCGATTTATTATAAGATCATCAGTTATTATCATTTAAAAAATGCAAATCCTGAGAATTTAAATCCTTCTCAATTACTATTTTATAAGGCAATCAATGAAAAATGTAATATGGATAAGTCGGCAATGCCTCTATGGATCGGAGTAATGCCAATTGTTGTTATTCAAGCAATCCGTGTAGGTATGCGAAACAGCGTAAGGAATAATTTTGTCACTATTAGTATTCTTGCATTGCTTATGGCAATGGCTACATTTATGATATGGGGATATAGAAAGCTACATGAGGAGCATTCGAGTATATTTTCACAGATGGTTCTTGCAGGATTTCTTCTGATATTGCATTTCATCATCATTATGACCGACATGTATGGAAAACTTTTGGGAGACATGGAAACAGGAATGTTTATGGGAGGTCTGATTTTTCTTGGTGCAGGCTGCTGGCTAGGAATTCTTGTTGTTGTTGCGATAGTGAAGAAAATTTTTCAATTGTTCAGAAAGTAATTTAAGTATGAAAAGGGCAAGCAATGGAGGAAGGATATATATAAATATCTGCCTATTGCTTGCTGAGTGCTGAAACGATAAATTTTCCAAAATAATAAGAAGTATGGATGACTTGTCATAAAAGAGCTGATAAAAGATAGATGAGTTGAATCCAATTCCACTATTGCAGGGGGAAAGGATTTGCAGGTTTAAATTCCATATGAGGGTGGAATTTAAATTTGCAATTAAGTAAATAAAAGAATAATTTTGAAAACTATAAAAAGTTGTTGACAGAAATGAAAAGATATGATAAATTAAATAAGCTGTCGAAAAGACAGAGAAAACCTTTCTTTTTGAATAAAAGAGGTTAGAAAAAATCTCAAAAAAGTGCTTGACAGACCTGCTCAGATGTGATAATCTAGACTGGCTGTCGCAAACGACAGAAACGAGCGGAAACAGCTCAGAAAAAAGTTTCAAAAAAATAAAAAAAGTTCTTGACAAGCTCAAAAAGATGTGATAATCTAATATGGCTGTCGCAAGAACGACAGGAACCTTGATAACTGAACAGTGAAACACATGAATCGAAAATTCTTTTACATTTTATTCTTAGGTTCAACGAACCAAAACAGTAAAAGGGATAGATAGCCAAGTAGTTATCTTGAACTGGAACAGACACTTTATCAGAGAGTTTGATCCTGGCTCAGGATGAACGCTGGCGGCGTGCTTAACACATGCAAG